>CAMAYW010000098.1 GCA_945862475.1 Bacteriovorax stolpii | reverse complement strand
AAGATTATTCAGATTAATAGTTGATGTCGATCTCGTGGTACAAGATAATAGAAGTAACATTATGAAAATGAGAAATAAGTTCTTTTTAAAATTCATCTTT
The DNA here is from genome assembly GCA_945862475.1 of Bacteriovorax stolpii. Classification (GTDB taxonomy): domain Bacteria; phylum Bdellovibrionota; class Bacteriovoracia; order Bacteriovoracales; family Bacteriovoracaceae; genus Peredibacter. The sequence continues at coordinate 7,895 of CAMAYW010000098.1, read as the reverse complement.
TCAACTTTTAGGAAATATCTTGTTGTCTATAGCTTAATGCTAGTTAGTCTTAATTTAAATGCAAATTCAAGCGGTGAGATGAATGGCATCAAGTTTCAGGACATAAAAGGGTTTGAGAATCAATGGAAACTCGTAACAGTCAGATACAGAAAAGATAATCAAGAACTTCGCTTTATTTATGCAAATAAAAAAGCTCAAAAGGCCTTGGAGAAAGGAAGCAATTCTTATCCTGATGGATCGACTTTTGCCAAGGTGGCCTATCTGGCGCAACCAGATCCTGCCTTCGAAAGCTCCTTATCTCCATCGCAAGTGAGACGTTTCCAATTTATGGTTAAGGATTCAAAAAAATATAAGGAATCTAATGGATGGGGATATGCTCTATTCAATGATCTTGGGAAGATCAACCCAGAACCTGAAAAAGATCAAATAATGGCTTGTCACTCCTGTCACTCAATCATTCCAGAAAGAGACTATGTGTTTTCGACTCATAGGAATCTATTAAATACCATGCCCCAAAATAAGACCCATCCCTACCCTATCGAGGTTGAAGAAGTCTCGGTGTCTTCTTTACCCGAAAAAATTAAGCAGCACCTTCCGAAAATTTTCACATATATTTTAAAAGTAAATAGTTCGCTAACGAAAAATGTCTTTCAGGGAACACTTGATGAAATAAAACCAACTCTGGCGAAAATAACTGCGACCAAAAAGTTACCCGTTTTATTTTTAAGTGATGACCTTAAAAAATACACTCTCATCTATCCAGAAGATCTTAAAATCGAATGTGATGACGAGGGGGCCAAAGGTCTTTTTGTCGTAAGTATCAATTCCTTACTTGAAGAGAGGACGAACAAAGTCCATTTTTGTCAGGCTTACTAATTTGTAATGACTTTCGTGTTGGCGGACGGAGTAAACTCAAAGTGTCCGGCCGGAAAGGAAACATTCTCTTTGAGATCAATAAGCTTAATGTTGGTTTTATTTTTATTTAAATGTTTAAGAGTGAGATTTTCAAACCCTTTAAGTTCCTTCACATTTTTTGCATCCTGAGATCCATGAAGAACAACCTCAATAAATCCCATCTCTTTCTGGGAATTCTTATTAAAAGATAGGATGAGATCATTTCCTACATATTGGGCCGTAAAAATTTTTGAATTCTCTAATCCATTTTTTACAGAATCTAAAAACTTAACAAGCGGGAGATTCGAGGATTTTTGAATCGTTACTTGATCTTTTTCCCCCTTAACAAAGGCTGGTTGATAAAACCAAGTCTTCTTTGGGTTCACGACAAAAAGGGAAGAGACCGGACTCGTGACTTCAAATCTTAAATGCCCTGGGAATTGATAATCAATTTTTCCAAAACTTTTTTTCACTTTCCCAGTAATGGAAACAAGATTTTCTTCATAATTAGCCGAGAAAGAACTCGGCACAAAAGATTTTGCGAGTAACAAAGATGGTAGAGAGAGTAAAAAGACTATTATTAGCTTCATCATCATTCCCAAAAAAAAGGGGAAAGCTTCCTCTTACTGAAGTTACTTCCCCTGTCCACAAACCACTAATGGAGTTGCACTGAGACGGCTTTTGAAACGCCGGGCTCCTGCATAGTCACTCCGTATAGAGTGTCATTAAGTTCCATGGTTTTCTTATTATGCGTAATTAAAATAAATTGTGACTCTGAGCTCATTTCACGAAGAAGCTCGTTAAAGCGACCTACGTTCGCATCATCAAGAGGAGCATCAACCTCATCGAGAAGACAGAAAGGAGATGGCTTCACTAGGAAAATAGAGAAGATAAGAGAAACAGCAGTCATCGCTTTTTCACCACCCGACATAAGAGTAATGGACTGCATTTTTTTACCCGGAGGCTTAGCAATAATATCGACACCGCACTCAATTGAATCAAGATCACCAGTCACTTCAAGTTTCGCTTCCCCACCACCAAAGATGATTGGGAACACTTTCGAAAAGCGCTCATTAACCTCTGTGAAAGCTTCTTTGAATCTTTCTTTCGATTTCTCATCAATATGAGCAATCGCTGTTTGAAGATCCAAAAGTGATTTTTTCAGCTCTTCTTCCTGTGCCTTTAAGAAATCATAACGAAGCTTCTGACGATCATAGTCTTCAATAGCTTGCCAGTTAATTTCACCGAGACGGTTAAATTCTGTTTTATATTCTTTGAATTTCTCACGCGCTTCCTTCACTTGACCAGGGAAACGCTTTTCAAACTCATAATCGAGGGATTCAATTTCTTTAGGCCCATCTTCAGTTTCCATGAGATACATTGATGAGAGGTCTTTTAATCCTTCAATCTTGTCCGATGTAATTTCTAGATGTCTCATTAAAATAGAACGTAGATCTATTTTATAACGCTCAAAGATGTCTTTAACGAGAAGCTCTTCTTCTTGAATAATCTGAGTGGCCTTAAGCTCAAGCTCCACATTTTCTTTTTCAATCTTATTGAGAGAGTTCGTGATTTGCTTAAGTTCCGATTCTTTTTCCTGCATAGAAAGAAGAATTTGAGCAATCTGATCTTTAAGAAGGTTCAGATACGTTTCTTTTTCAGATAGAACTTCCGCCATGTCACGATTGGAAGCTTCAACTTCTTCCGCTTCATTTTGAGCGTTTTCAATTTCTGTTTGGTAATTCTCTAAAAGTTCGAGATTGGTTTGCTGTTTTTCACGGTAACGCTCGATTTGAGAATTAACATCCTCAATCTGAGACTTAATGGAACTTAATTGCTGCTGATAACTTTGCGCTTTTACCTTAAGTTCCATCATTTCATCGCGCTCATTTTCAAATGAAATTTTGATCTCATGATGGCGAGACTCAAGATCAGCGACAGAAGAAGAGAGTTCTTTTACAGAAGATTCTAGTTCTTCTTTAAGACTGATTAGCTTTTCATCCGCTTCCAATAGCTCTAGTCGCGCCTTAGAAGTTTCAGATTTTCTATTGAGTAGAATTTGTAGTCGAGAAGAATTTGAAGACTGATTGGCCTCTTTTGAATCGAGGGCAGCCTTCGTCGCTGCAAATGTTGTATTAATTTCGTTAAAATCTCTACTCTTCTCTTCAAGGATAAGTCGTTTTTCTTCTAAATCTGTTTCAAGCTGCATGATTGTTGTTTCTAGAATGGCAAGCTCTGCTTGTTTTTTCTCTAACTCAATCCCCATTTCTTGAATGAGATTGTTTCTCTGAACAATCCCTTGAGCTTCAGAGGCAGAATCATGACGAAGACCGTAAACAACTGAATTACCAACTTTCTTGATGAGAACTTTTCCATCCTTAGAAACAAGTCCTTTAAACTGGATTTCCGGGTTAATTTTAGAAGCCAGCTCCGTAGTTAAGTTCTCAACGACAAAGAATCCGTTAAGGATCTTTGTAAGTTTATCTGCGTATTCCGAATTATTGATTCTAACGATATCTGTAAGGGCCTTCATGTTGAAACAGCCCTGCGTTTCAAGTCTTCCAATCGATTCTTGAGAAATGATCGATTCTTGAGGCCATAGGACATCAACTGTTGAGTTGAAATCAGTTGTTAAAGAAGCAAAGGCCTCCTTACCTGCAGTAGAAAGAACCACATCGAGAGACTCACCAATAAGCTGCTCAACGGCAACAGCATATTCAGGATCACACTCAATAAGTTTTCCTAGCACTTCAAGAGTTCCGTCATTTATTTTTTGAACGAGTTCAACCGCTCCGGCCCTTCGACCTTCAGCTGAATTGTTAACCTCAATTAATGAGTTTCTCTTGGATTCAACTTGAATCACTTCGCGAGACAATTCACGAAACTTAACATCTGAACTCTTAAGTTCATTATAAAGAGTTTCAACCGCTTCTTTAAGTATCGGAAGCTCTGATTTGAATTCCTCAACCTTAGCTCCTGATGATTTCACAAGAGCGCGATCTTTCATAAGATCATCCGTAAAATTCGATGTGCTCTTTTCAAGAGTCTCGATTTCAGCGGTTAAATCCTGGAGGAGTCTTGAATACTCTTCAAGTTTAGATGAGTTTTTAAAGGCTTCATTATCTTGCACTTGAAGTTTTTCTTTCGAAGTACCTAGATCTCTGCGTTTTTCAGATAGCTCTTCTTCCAAATCAAACATCTGAGACTTAAGTAATTCCACTTTTTCTTCGAGAGTCGAAAAATCCATTTGCTCATAGTTGTTCTCCTCTAAGTCAGAAAGTTGGTTTGAGAGTGCCTCTAGGCGCTCCGATCTTTTCTCTATATCAATATTTAATTCTTCATTTTCTTTTCGAGCTCGATCAATATGCTTTTCTTTTTCAATAAGAGATTTTTTTAGATGCTTCACTCTCTCTTCAGAAGCTGCTAGTTGCCTAGAGTGATCATTATAATCATCCTGAGCGACATCAATCTTTTCCATCATATCGGTCTTCTGAATTTTTTCGTCTTCAAGAAGAAGGTCTAATTGAGATTTTCTAAGAGTCAGTTTTTCATGTTCTTCAGCACGGCTTTCAAGCATGGAGTGAGCATTTACATAATCCTGAAGGTAATCATGCTGTCTATGAGACTCAACAATGAGTTCATATTTCGTAATTCTATCACGAAGAGTTTTGGCCTTCTCTGCCTTCTCAGCTTGTCGCTCAAGATTTTTAAGGTTCTTGTAAATTTCATTTTGAAGATCTTCAAGGCGGATAAGATTTGATTGAGTGAGTTCAATTTTCTTTAGAGATTCTCTCTTACGAAGTTTAAATTTTGTAATCCCCGCGACTTCCTCGATCATCACTCGACGCTCTTCAGGTTTTGCCTGAACAAGTTTATTAATTTCACCTTGAGCGATAATGGAATAAGACTTCGCACCTGCTCCCGTATCCATAAAGACTTCGTGAATATCTTTTAAGCGTGCTGGTTCGTTATTAATTCGGTATTCAGTTTCACCGTTTCTATAGAGTTTACGAGTGAGATGAATTTCAGTCGGCTTTGCAACTGCACCGTTAATGTGAATATGTTTTCCATTCACGTTATCAAGCACAAGTGTCACTTCAGCAAATGAGGCAGGAGCATATTTTGAAGAACCAGCAAAGATGAGGTCCTTCATGTTAGTTCCACGAAGGTGTTTCGCTGATTGTTCACCCATAACCCAAAAGAGGGCATCTACGATATTGGATTTACCGCAACCATTAGGTCCCACGATACCAGTAATACCTTCATCAAAAATAATGACCGTCTTGTCTTTAAAAGATTTGAAACCTTGAATAATGAGCCTATTAAGTCTCATGGGATGACCTCTCGAAAAGTGTGTTGTGTGAACCTTTAAAACTAGACTTAAAACTTCCGCATCTTGCATCTATTTTGAGTCAGATCTATTTAAAGATTGCCCCTATCATCCACTTAGTGGAACGGCCTGTCTAGAATTTTTGGACTAACTTTCCCTAACTTAGGAGTCAATGACTCAACGCCATCATGGGAATCTTGGCCATTTCAAATGGAATAACGAAGACTTTAAATTATTCGTCTGGAGTGAGAATGGGGACAATTTTTTTCGTTTTCAGACACTCAATTGGACTGTTTTGACGAATATAATTCTCCATGAGAGGCCAATAAAATTTCCCCGTCTGTGTGAGATCTGGCATTAGTTTTCGTGCAGCTTCTGGAATAGAAAGCTTCACAGCGTAGGCAACCTCTGAAGGGAAAGCTATTTTATACTTCGCTTTATTATCAATTTTTTTTCCATTTACTCTTAGTCCAAAAGCATAAACTCTGCTTCCTAAGTAGGGCACAAAGGATGGAATCTGAAATGCCTTATATTGAACTCCATAAAAATTCACACCGAGGCTCTTTAAATTGATGATCGCTTTTAGAAGAATTTTTAAAGTACTTCCCGGAACAGTAATAGTGGAAATTTCCCAACCACTATCTCCATAACTTCTAAAATGTGGGAAGTTTTCTATCATATCTCCAAAGGTGATTTTCCCTGGATCAACTGATAAACCTTCAAATTGAGCTAGATGAAGCGATAAATCAGCACCCGTTGCCTCTTGGCCCATTTTTGCCATATGTTCACCCCAACAGCTCTCACTTGAGGGAGCGATACCATCTTTGTAACCAGATAGGGGAATTAGAGTCTCACCAAGAATGTCATCCCAACGACCGCCAAAATAATTATTTCTATCTTCCTCAGCGGCCTCAACGAATTCAGATACACTTTGATCTAACGGAAGATCAGAGGTGATGTCGTGAAGTTTATAATCAATCACTTTAAAAGTATTGTCGTCGGCCACATCAATGAGCAAATCTCCTACCGCTAAACTATGAGCTCCGGTTTGTACAATTGGAACGAGATTTCCTTTCTTATTTTTTTGATAAATCACTTGATCCATTCGTGTGTGCGAGTGACCGCCCACAATAATATCGATATCAGATGATTTTTTTGCCAAATTAATATCTGATTTTTTTCCAATATGAGTTAGAGCGATCACGAGCTGTGCACCTTCTTTTTTAGCTTGAGTCGAGAGTGCATCACCTATCGGTTGAGCAGGGAGAATGAATCCAGGAAGAAGTGGGTATTGAAAATGTGGTTCTGCAGTTGAAAGTCCAATAACACGAATTTTAACTCCTGCCCGAACAACATCCACAAATGGAGTGACAATTCCCTGAAGATTCATCTCAGGAGTCTGAACAAGATTGGCCGAAACAAATTTCGTTTTTACATTCGCCTTACGAATTTGATCACCTAGGATTTTTCCCCCGAGCATGTGATCGTGATTACCTATGACAGAGACATCAGTTCCAATTAACTCGAGCGCCTTTACAGACGCGGAACCTTCATCAGATATAAAAAAGGAAGTTCCTTCTCCAAAATCACCACCATCTAACTGGAGAACTTCTATTCCCTGAGCAAGAGAACTCGCCTTCAATTCCTCTATTTTTGATTTCAATCTTGGATATCCACCACGACCATCTTTGTAACCTTTAAAATAAGAGTGAAGATCATTCGTGTGAATAATATTAATGAGCCTAGCCTCAGACATCAGAGGAAAAACGAATAGAAGAGAAAGAATTAAATATTTCATAGCGCCTATCTTATTAAAAATCTGAGACTATTTCATTCCCATAGGTAACTGTTACATAGCTGTCTAAAGCTAAGTCGATTTTACAACCTATTTAATTTATTCAATTTAATATAAGCAGATTTAATAAAAAGAGTGGTCGGGGTGATTGGATTCGAACCAACGACCACCTGCTCCCAAAGCAGATACGCTACCAGACTGCGCTACACCCCGATCGTCATGAGAGCATTATTTTTAAGGCTTCTTATGTGTTTTGTCTATTGAATCTTTAAAGAAGTCGAGGGCCGCTAGACTCGCCTTGGCCCTGTGCGAAAACTCGTTCTTCCACTCAGGAAGTTCTGCCAAACTCATCCCATCTCTTTCATTTCTTTCTGGAATGAAGATGGGATCGTAGCCGAAACCATGCTCGCCACGTAGGGACAAACCAATCTCTCCATGAACTCTACCTTCAAAAAAATAAATTTCTTCAGGAGACAGGTAGAAGCAGAGAACACAAATAAAATAACCTGTGCGGTCCTCCTTTGGCTGGAGTAATTCTATTAGTTTTCTACATTTATCAGCATAATTAAGGCACTCAGGTGCAAATCTCGCACTTTGAACACCCAGTAAATCGGGAAGAGCGTGAACCACAAGGCCAGAGTCATCAGCTAAAGCAGGAACGCCAAAAGTATCAAAATAAGCTTTGGCCTTAATAAAGGCGTTTTCAGTAAAAGTCTTTCCAGTCTCCTCGACCTCAAGAGTTTTTGGAGCGGGATGGACCGTAAGAGTACCCCGAAAGAGCTCCCTAAATTCTTGCGCCTTATGAGCATTTCCTGAAGCGAGGATGAACTCCTTCATTAGATTTTATCCAGTATCGATCGCTGTTCTTTCATCACA
>CAMAYW010000097.1 GCA_945862475.1 Bacteriovorax stolpii | reverse complement strand
CTCCAATCAGTTTTAAGATCTCAGGATGAATACCGTGAACACCAATTTCCATTTGAGCTTTTTCACCTAACTCACGAAGACGAGATTCAAATTCATGCTTACATTTATCATAAAATTCTTCGATTTTTGCTGGATGAATTCGTCCGTCTGCAATTAAGCGCTCAATGGTCATTCGAGAGATTTCTTTACGAACAACGTTGAAGGATGAAATTGTCACAATCCCAGGAGTGTCATCAATAATTAGATCCACACCACAAATTTGCTCGAAGGCACGAATGTTTCGGCCCTCACGACCAATTAAACGGCCCTTCACCCCATCATCAGCAATTTCAACGGAAGATATTGTTTGTTCCGCTACATATTCACCAGCAAAACGCTGGATAGCAATTCCTACAACTCTCTTGGCCCGTTTTTCTGCCTCTTCATTTGCTTCTTCCTCAATACGCTTTAATCTTTTAGCTGCATCAAGTTTAGCTTCTTCTTCAATTTGGGCAATAAGCTCAGATTTCGCTTGCTCTTTAGTAAGTCCCGCCACTTGAGTTAGCTTATTAGCAAGTTCATCCTGGATTTCATGATTTTTCTTTAATTCCAAATCAAGCTTTTGAACGCGCGTTTCGATCTCTGTTTCTTTCGCTTTTACTCTATCCGTGTCTTTTTGAATTTGCTCAACCTTTTGCTCGAGGGCGACCTCTTTTTTAGTTAAGCCTCTTTCGAGATCAGTGAGATGCTTTTTCTTTTTCTCGATTTCATTTTCAAGAAGATTTCTCTCCTCGCGGACAATTTGCTTTGCTTTGTCTTCAGCTTTCTTTTTTGTTTCCTCTGCTTGAGCTTCAGCTTTCTTTAAAATATCTTGAGCTGCACCTTCTTTGGATTTCATTGCCGATGCGTTTTTTACTGTGATTGCTAAGAAAGCAACGACCGCACCAACAATCACGCCCACAACGGCCATCATAATTGGATCCATATATATTCCCCTTAAAACTTTAATTGCTGAGAAACATCCCAACAAAATTCTTCTGTTATTATAAAGTCCATTTGGCAGTCGTGCTGCTCAAATGGAACGTGTTCAATAATCTGCTGACTCCAGGCAATCCCGACTTTGAGCACATCTCTGTTCTCGAAATAACGATCAAAATAACCCTTACCTCGACCAAGTCGGACTCCCCGAAAATCAAAAGCAACCCCAGGAACCAAAAACCAATTCGGCTCTACGAGATGGTAAGGTTGATCCAACCAAGTTCCACCTCTGGGCATTCCGTTTGGTATACCAAAACCCATCTGGCCCTCGATTAAAACTGGATAAGAAAGATTTAGAGGAATTTCTTGTAAGAGTTCCTGATAAACCGGAGCTATCTCAAATTTTAAAGGCAAATAGGCCCCCACAATTTGATCCGACAATTCAGGAAGAGAAGAGATGAACTTTACCAATTGGTTGGTTAAATTAATACTTAACGATTGAATTTCATCGTGGGGAAGAAGGGAAATTTTTTTTAGAAGTTCGCTTCTAATTTTTTCCTTAACCACAACTAATTCGCTTCAGGCCCTAAAGCTTGAAGTGCCATTTCGAGAGATTCCTCAAGTTTAAGGATGTTTGATTTATATTCATCCTCAAGCTCTATTTTTTCAGTCGCGAGTTTTAGAGCAACTAAAACTGCCACATCAGTATCTCTTAGCATCGGTCGTTTTGATTTCAACGCTTCAACTTCTCGAAGCACGAGATCAATTACGGTCTTTGCATTTTGACTATCGTTTTGAAGAGGCCGGTACTTAACCTTACAACCTAAAACGTTATACTCTTGTTCCTGACTTTCGGTCATAGGAATAAGGTACGGGAGACCCCGGTAAAAGTCAACGAAGACCCAGAAAGAACATTCGTAAATTCAAGAGCTTAAGTTATCTCGAGGCCAACTAAAGTTTTCAGATAAACATCAAGATCAAAAGTGAGAAGATCATCAACAGATTCCCCCACTCCGATATAAGTAATCGGGACTTTTAATTGATCAACAATTCCAACGGCACTTCCGGCCTTGGCCGAACCATCACATTTAGTGAATATAATTCCAGTAAGTTGGAGCGCTTTGTTGAATTCTTGCGCCTGCTTCAGAGCATTTTGACCGGTGATAGCATCAAGCACAAGAAGGACCTCCTGAGGAGCATCAGGATTAATTTTAGACATGACCCTCTTTGTTTTAGAGAGTTCATCCATGAGATTTTGGTTCGTATGGAGCCTTCCAGCGGTATCAATTAAGCAGTAGTCATAGGATTCAGCATAAGCTTTAGCAACCGTATCATAAGCAACTCCACTCGGATCCGCTCCATCTTTTGCCCGAACCATATCAACACCGGCCCTATCACACCAAACTTGAAGTTGATCAACGGCAGCAGCTCGAAAAGTGTCACAGGCACCAACGATCACTTTTGCACCTTGAGATTTTAATTTCGTGGCAAGTTTTCCAATCGTAGTCGTTTTACCAGCTCCGTTAACTCCAACGATCATAAATACGCGCGTTTTATGTTCACCAGCTTTAAATTCAAAAACATCTTGATGAATATTATGCTGAACTGGCTCCATTTTATTCTTCATGAAGCCAAAAACTAAATTTTGGATTTCATTTGATGATTTGCCCTTACCATCCTTTTCAAGTTTTTCTAAAAGCTCTTGAACAAGACCCGTGGGAATATCTGCGGTGTAGAGAACTTCCTCTATCTCATCAAGCTGTGGAGCAGGACCAGAAAATAAATTTCCAATTTTTCCCCAAACTTGTGAACGAGATGTTGATAGCCCTAAGCTTAATCTCTCTTTCCAGCTAATTTTTGGAAGTTCCGTGATCTTTTTCTCTTCTAGAGCAGGAGAAATTTCGACCACTTTTTCTTTTGAAGGGATCTCAGGAACGGAAGGTTTTTTTCTGAAGAAAAGAAGATAGATAACGAGAGTTAAAATCAACATTCCAATTAATATGATAGTAATACTGTTCATTCCTATGTCCTTTTTTGTGCTGGTAAGTATTAACTATCACCATGCCCATAGTAAAGCCGCAAAAAATCCCAAACCATGTAAGCTGTTGCGCCCCACAATAAGTGAGTTTGAAAATCTTGAGACTTGGGGATAAAAGAACCTCGTCTCATTGGATGAAAAAGAACTGGAAATTTCGCATAACCATTTCTCCAGGCAAATTCCCAATTTTCTTCGATCGATAGCTCAGTCCAGGGATAGGCCATACAATCTTCCCATTCACCGTTACTTTTTACTTCACGCATGAATTCTTCCGTCGAAATGAGAAGCTTTCCCATCACGGGAACAATCGGTTGCAATCTTGCTGTCATGACCACTGGGAGATAGCCCAAAAAACTAACCATATGGGAATTAAGACCAGTTTCTTCTTCAAACTCTCTTTGTGCCACAATCCAAGGATCAACTTCAGTTTCTTTTTTATGGCCTCCCACAAAGGCAATCTGCCCACTATGTGTTGGCATTTGCTGAGAGCGCTTAATGAAAAAGACATAGTCTTCGTTACATAAAAAAAGAACCGCCCCTTTCCACTCGCTGGCCATGAGGGTATGCTCTGTCTGAACAATTTGTCTTATACGGTGAAAATCCATGAGTCGTAAGCACCTTTTTGAACTCATACAGATTATTAGAAACTATTTCGGCGAGCAAGGCTTCATCGATGTCTTAACTCCCCCGGCCGTTGAAAATCCCGGAATGGAAGTCCATATTCATCCCTTTCAGTTACACTCCGTGCAAAAAAAATCTCTTAAACCATTATACCTACATACCTCGCCTGAATTTTCCATGAAGGAACTTCTAACCGATGAAGAAGGGCTCGATAATATTTTTACGATTTCGTATTGTTTTAGAGACGAGCCTGAATCACCGATTCATAGACCTCAGTTTCTCATGCTTGAATGGTATCGTAAGAATGAGCGCTATGAGAAAATTATGGAAGATACGGAGGGCTTGATTCAATTTGTAATGAAGCAAGGTGAAAAAAAAGGATTACGCCCAAGACCTAAGCTTATTGGTAAAAACCTCGTCAAGAAAACAATGAGTGAACTTTTCAGAGAAGAACTCAATATCGAAATTCTTAATTATCTTGATGTCACATCTATAAAACAACTATTGAATAAATATCCAGATGTCCCAGTGCCTGAAGTCGAACTTCAGTGGGATGATTATTTTTTTCTCTTATACCTCAATAAGATAGAGCCTATCTTAGAGAAATACCCTCTTCTCATGATCACAGAGTTCCCTTCACCTCTCAGTGCTCTTTCAACTTTAAAAAAAGATGATCCAAGAGTTTGTGAAAGATTTGAAGTTTACATTAACGGAATAGAACTTTGTAATTGCTTTAATGAACTCACAGATGCACGAGAGCAGAGAAATCGCTTTGAGTTTCAAAATGAATTAAAAGAAAAAATTTATAAATACCGGCTTCCAACTCCCACAAGATTTTATTCAGTCATGGATCGTGGACTCCCCGTTTCAGCAGGTATCGCCTTAGGAGTAGAAAGACTTCTCCACTCCTTATTTGATATTGAAAATCCTTTTTTTGACTAAGGAGTTTGCTGCAAACCATTCATAATCGAATGCATTTTAATGATGTATTCAGATTTAATATGCTGAATCGGCATATTCTTTGCCCACTCATAATGATATTTAGCGGATTGATTTTTTCGTATTTGAGACGTCATGATGGCGTCACCTTTCTTTGCGATTTCTTCAGAAAAAAGAGCATACCATCTGTACAGAGCATCCAAGTCTCGCACCTCATAGTACTCTAATAGATCTAATCCTTTTTCTGTGAATATCCTTTTTAGTGAGTAGAGATTAAGTTGAATGAGAGATTCTTTCTTAAAAGTTTGTTTGTGAAATTTCTGACTGTAGTTCAAGCAAAAATCTAGAAGTTTCGGAGTGGGTTTCTCGTCCATACTCTCCATTCCGTTATAAACTTCATCCAAAACAAGCGCCTGATAAATCCCTTCTCTCGATCCGCCTTGCTCAAGTGTATTTAGCCAATTGGCGACATCCTCATCTTTAGGTTCAACCTTTCTCGTGACCTGAAAAAGCTCCTCAATAAATTTAAAATTGAACTGTATTTTTTTTTCAGTTGGTAACTTATCAAACTCTGTGAAACCTTTTTCTTTTTTAGAATAAGTTCCGACATCCGTTGATTTTTTTATTTGCGTAGGTATTTCTGGCAACATAATTTCAGGAACTGGAGGAGCAGGAGGCGCACCTAATAATTTGTTTCCCCATTCTTCACCGGCCATGCCAGTAATGATTTCTCTCAATCTTATCTTCCATCCTGCTTCTGGAGAGGGGGCATCTGCCAACGCGGTTAAAGAAAAGACAAGACTGATTAACACAATCAACTTTCTCACGAGGTAACTCCTTAATTATTCATCTATCTTAGGCGAATTTTCTAGGACTCACACTAGGAGATAATTGCCTCGAAAGATTCTAACGTCATCTTGCTCTATGATAAGAGTAGGTGAGGTGGAAGATGTTTGGACATTTTTTTTCAAAAAAGGGAAAAATTGAGGATGAAGTGATTGTATCCGCAATTGTGACACAAACCTCAGCACTCATTAATGACCTTCATCATCAAATGGATTTAAGATTTAAGGAACTTTCTGCTCAAGTGAGAGAAATTGAGCTCGGTTTAGTTCAAATGGAAACAAAACTTCTCACGAAAGACCTTAAAGATAAGCAGGCCTATGGTCTTCTTCATTACAAGCTTCATGAAGCGAAAAATCAAAAGTTAAGTGATGATATAAAAGAACTTGAAGCTTCTTTGAACGCAAAGAAATCAACTCTCAAAGATCACTGACAACTGTGGACACCAATTTCTTTGTAAGCTGAATTACGTGCAACATATCTCTCTAAATCCCAAACTCTTGGCTCTGACCAATCTGAATCTAATATCAAAAGCTTTTTCTTTCCTCTCGAAATAAAAGAACCCGCGGCAACGATGACATGTCCACCAGCATTTCTTTGACCCACTTGGCGGGGAACCCACAAGCGGGGATCAACGGCTATTGGATTTTCATAATCTTTAACTTCATAACTTGAAGACACCATATCAGGGCCAATATTGAAATCAATCAACAAGGGCTTCCCCTCTTGCGCCTTTGTGAATAAGAAATCCGAAATATCTTTGGAATTTTTAAAGTTATGACCTTTACAAGAAAATCCAAATCTCTTACCAAATTGTTTTATGATATTCGTAAGATTAATCCGATTCTGAAGGTAGTAAAGATCAATTGTTTCTTCCAAAAACTGCAGTCTCGTTCGATCAGAGCTCATCATTTGTGAGAGATTCTCTGATTGATTAAAGCCAGAAGCATACATTTGATTCCAGAAATGAAAGAGACCATAGGCTGCACACGTGGAACCTTTTTGATCGATTGGTCGAACAATTGCCTCAGCCCGGGATTTTCTTATGCCTTCAATATTTTTTGCATCTATCATGAGAATTCGAGTCTTCTCTTCATCTAGAAATAAAAACTCTTCTGCTTCAATGTCTTGATTCACCATGCGACCAAGAAAGATCGCTTCTTTGATTGTTTGATTGGAAGTAAAATTTAATTTTACTTTTGAGCCGATGCCAAAAGAGAAATTAAGATGTTTTTTTAAGTTTACGATCTCTACTTTAACGGTTTCAGCTTGAGCAACATTTAAAACAATCAAACAAACAGCAAAAAGTAATGAGATCGCTTTCATCAAAACTTCCTTTAAAAAAAATTACTGAATAATTCTTCCAACCAGGTCGTAATCTAAAACTTCCGTAATTTCAACTTTCACTAAATCTCCAGCCTTTGCCATTCCATCATTGATGATAACTTTCCCATCGATATCTGGAGCTTGACCTGAGTGACGCCCTTGCAACAGGAGTTCCGTTTCTTCATGAGGCCCTTCTACGAGAACTTCAATCACTTTTCCTAAGTATTCTTGATTTAATTCACGGGCAATTTCTTTTTGAGCTTCATAAAGTTTTTCAAATCGCTCATCAATAACCTCTTGAGAAACTTTATTTTTAAGGCGAACAGCTGGAGTTCCTTCTTCGTCAGAATATTTAAAGACTCCCAGATGGTTAAAACGAGCCGTTTTAATTCCATTAAGGAGAGCTTCAAAATCTTCTTCCGTTTCGCCAGGGAATCCAACAATAATCGAAGTTCTTAGAACGATTCCAGGGATTTTCTCTCTTAGCGTTTTAATTTTTTGATGAATGACTTCCTCAGTAACCCTACGATTCATTCTTTTGAGTACGCCGTCAGCAAAATGCTGAACTGGCATATCCAAATATTTTGTAATCTTCGTTGATTTTGCCATAAGATCCATCACGTCTTCAGTCAAATCATCTGGGTAAAAATAAAAAACGCGAACCCAATCTATTCCTTGAACTTTCTCTAACCTAGAAAGTAACTCATAAATCATGGGATTCATTCCGTCTTTTTTTCCACCACCTTCAAGATCGACTCCGTAATCAGAGAAATCCTGAGAGATGAGATTTAATTCACGAACTCCAGTGGAGGCAAGTTGCTCGGCTTCTTTTACCAGTGAATCAACAGTACGAGAGCGAAGTTTTCCACGAAGTGTAGGAATAATACAGAAAGTACAATTTCTATTACAGCCTTCTGAAATTTTTAACCAGGCCATATAAAATGGAGACGTATTTAAACGCGGGTCAAACTCTGTGTGAATGAAGCGAGGAATTTCTACGAAAGATTTTTTCTCAAGCTTTCCTTCTTCCATCGCTTTAAGAAGTGGAACTATCTTATGGTACTCTCCAGTTCCAATAAACATATCAATTTCAGGCATTTCATTTTCTAATTCGTTTGAGTATCTCTGGGCCATACAACCTGACATCACGAGGGCCTGGCACTTCCCATCTTCTTTGTAAGTCGCAAGATCCAGAACTGTTTCAATCGATTCAACCTTGGCAGCCTCAACGAACGAGCAAGTATTAACAATAATCACTTCGGCGTCCTGAGGTTCCTGCGCAATCTTGAACCCATCAAGTTTTAAATGCCCCA
>CAMAYW010000096.1 GCA_945862475.1 Bacteriovorax stolpii | reverse complement strand
TCGATGCTATTGATAATTGCCGAAATGATAATGATGTTAAAAATGTGGGTGTCGAATGGGCGATCGCTCAATCCAAAGAGCTTGTGAAACACAACGTGCCTTGCTTACATTTTTACTCGATGGGGAAATCAACAGCGATTCAGCAAATTGCCTCTAAACTTTTTTAAGATTCATTCGCGCGGGCATTGTTTACAATCATCTTTTTTGGTTGAAAGCTCGCGCAGCTCCTCCACTTTTTGATAAAAGTAGTCCTTAATCTTCTGACCTTGATCATTATCTAATAGCCAAGCGAACTTCGAAACACCTGGCAGAGTCGCGACGAGATAATCCACAACTTCAGGGCCTTTTAAAATGATTTTTTCTTTTGTAATAAGATGAACCTTCAGAAGGCAATCTTGTCTATTCAGCTCAGGGAATTCACTATAAACCTCTTCATCTCGCGCTGAGACAAAGTTTAAGTTCTTATCTAAAAACTCCAAACCTTGTTTAAATCTTAAACAAAGAGGACATTCAGGGTCATAGAGAATAAGTGGTAATTGGTAATTCATCTCACTCTATATTATCATAAGTAAAAATTTTTCCCAGAAGGGTCCAATGAACCGTCGTCATTTTCTGCAGTTTTTAGGGGTCTCAGGCGTTTTAAGTTCAATTCCTGGGTGTTCCACTTCTCCTTTTACTTTTTCCTCCACAGAGCTTCCTGGGCTCTCTCCAAGTCTTTTAGATCAAGTCCAAACCGCCAGCGGAATCGATTATAAAATTCTCATTCGCTGGGGAGATAAAATAAACGCCAAAGAATCTTTTGGCTTTAATAACGATTTTATTGCCTTTCATCCACTTGAAGATGATCGCGCTCTTTTGTGGGTCAATCATGAATATGTGAGCCCGACCTTTATTAATGGGCCAGAGAGAACCAAAGAAAACATCGATAAAGAACTCAAAGAAGTCGGCGGAAGTATTTTAGAAATAAAGCAGCTTGAGAAGACGTGGCAAGTGGTGAAAGATTCACAATACAATCGCCGTCTTGATGCCAATACGAAAATTCCTTTCGCTTGGAATGAAAAAATTGCGGGAAAAGATTTTGGTGTGGGAACGATGGGAAATTGTGCTGGAGGAAAAACTCCGTGGGGAACATTTCTTACTTGTGAAGAAAATTATGAAATTTTTTGGGGTGATAAAACGAGAGCTGGAGAAAAAACTGAGAGCTGGCTTGGTTGGGATAAAATTTATCCTCGTTCACCTTTGCAGTACGGTTGGGTGGTAGAGGTTGAACCCAAAACGGGCAAGGCGAAAAAACTCATCTCCCTAGGTCGCTGCGCTCATGAGTGTGCCGCCGTTACGAAGGCAAAAAATGGTAAAGTCGTGGCCTACACGGGTGACGATAAAATAAACGAGCATCTTTATAAATTTATCTCTGACTCTACAGACTCTCTAGAGCGAGGAAAGCTTTATGTCGCTAATCTTGAAAAAGGTCAGTGGCTCTCTCTTGATATCAACGATCAGCCTATTTTAAAAAATAAATTTAAAAACCAAACTGAAATTCAAATTTATGCCCGAGAGGCAGCGAAACTTGTTGGTGCGACTCCCCTCGACCGACCAGAAGATATTGAATTTGATCCCCTTACTGGAAATGTGTTTGTTGCACTTACGAACAACAAACAGAATAAAAACTATCACGGAAGTATTTTAAAAATTGTTGAAGACAATAATGATCCAGCCTCTCTTACTTTCAAACAGGAAGTTTTTCTGTCTGGAGGAAAAGAGCACGGATTTGCTTGTCCAGATAATATGGTCTTCGATCCCCAAGGAAATCTCTGGTTCACGACTGATATGGCCGGTGGAGAAATGAATAAAGGTCCCTATGAGGGCCTTGGAAATAATAGTCTTTTTGTCTTCATGAGAAAGGGGGAACACCAAGGGAAAGTGATGAGAGTCGCTTCGGCCCCTGTGGATGCGGAATTAACGGGCCCCTGTTTTTCTCCAGATTACAAAACACTTTTTCTGTCTGTGCAACACCCAGGTGAGACAAGTCCATCCAAGGATAAGCTCACCAGCACTTGGCCTGATGGAACGATTCCTAAATCCTCGGTCATCACTCTTACAGGACCACTCTTGGAAAAAATTGTTCAAGGAAAATTATGAAAAATGAAATGATGAATTCAAAATTAGAAATCTACGTTTGTAATTTTAAACGAGATGGTGGCGAGAGCTGCTATGAGCGTGGAGCAAAAGAGCTCACGGATAACCTAAAGGCTTGGGCAAAAAAAGAATATCCTCAGGACATCAAAGTGGTTCGTGGCGGTTGCCTTGGAAAGTGCTCTGAAGGAATTGCGATCTCTTGTTATCCAGAAAAGAAATTCATACTTGAGGCGACATTGAGTGACGAAGAAGAAATAAAAAAGGGCCTCAGAGAGGCCCTTTCAAAAGTTTAAAACTTTAACGTTTTTTTACTCGTAATCTCCACTGAAGGAAACTTCTGAATTTTGGATCCCTCAAAAGTAACGTCGTACTTCCCTGGATTTAAGATAACGTAGTAACTTCCATCTGGATTAATTTTGTAAGTCTGAGCAACCTTTGTTTCTCCGGCCTTCGAAATTTTGATGAGATTGAATTCTTCAATCGCCACTTTACCTTGAAGACTTGGACCTTGAAGTCTATTCAAGAGATGCATCCAACCAGCACGGTTACGAAGAACAGTTTTATCTCTCATTTTTGAGTAGTCAGGGTGAAAACCATCCCAAGTGCTATTGACTTCAATCACGTAAGGAATCACTTGGTGCTCAGTGTACATCCAGTCGATATCTCCACCATCAGCATTGTAAAGAAGTTGCCAAGCCGTTCCCGGTTTATAATCAAGCTTCTTCCCGATCTCTGCTCCAATCGTCTCAACAGCTTCTTCAGCTGGAGTTCTTCTTGGGCGACATCCATATGGGTAAATCACGATTTCAGAGTAAGAGTGATAAGAAATATTAAAGACAGGTTTAATTGAAGCCACAAAATTCATCATCGCTTGAGTTTCTGGCTCAGAAGCAGGAGCCGTTCCTCGATAGTCTTGAGCAGAAGTTGAAGCACTCGAACCGTTACAAGAATTCCATCCAGCTGGGTAGTTACGGTTAATATCTACGCCGTGGCCATTTCTTGTGTTTTTTCTCCACATAGAATCTTCATTCCACATTTTATTATTTCCATCGAGGTTAAACATAGGAATAACCCAGATCTCTGTGCTCTTTATCCAGTTCGTAACTTCAGGATCCTTCTCGTAATTTGTCGTGAGGTATTCAATCATGTCTGTCGTAATTTCCGGAGTCATGACTTCGCGAGCGTGGTGCATAGCATTTACAAGGAAGACTGGTTCTTTCTCGTCTCTCTTAGCATTATCAGAAATTTTAATCGCATGAATTTCTCTGCCTTCAATTGTTTTACCAATAACCTTCACTTCTGTGATGTCTGGATACTGAGCATGAATGCGATTAACAAAATCTAAGATTTCATCAGGATTTTTATAACGGCTGTCTGGGCCCGCAAGGAGGTTTTGAGGAAAAGAAAACTTGATGGTCGTTTTCTGGGATTGGATTTGAGAGAGCTCCTCTTCATTCAGAAGGGCTTCAATCTCCATCGTTTTATAGTTCACACCCGTAATGTCGAACTCATTCTCTTTAAGATACTTTTTCATGGAATCGGTAAGATCAAATCTTACGATCATCGACTCTGCAGCAAACGCTGAACCTGAAATCATCGCGATGACAAACAGGATTCCTTTCCAGTTAAACATTCCACACTCCTTTGCAAATGTACCTATGAGAAAATCAAATCCTACGCTTTAAGTAAACAAATCGAGTGATAGTGTAAGAACTTTTTTTGCAATACCAGACTAGAAGTGTCCGGCATTTCATTCCTACCTCTTTAACCTATGGAAAATCTTGGCCCTCATGTATGCTTTAAGAAAGCGATAAGAGTAGTGATGGAAGAAAATAACGAAAACCAAGAACCAGAAAACCAAGATCTCCTGCAAGATCTTTCCGAGAAAGGAAAGACAGCTGAACTCGTGGAGATGTTTGAAGAACTTCCAACGATGGATGTTGCTGAGTTCATGGAAGAGCGTCCCATCGAAGAAATTCTTCAGTATCTAAAAAAATTAGATCCAGAAGACCAAGGCCGAATTTTTTCTGACTTCTCCATAGACCTTCAACTTAAATTTTTTCATTCTGTCGATCGCAGAACATTTGCTAGTGTCTTTGGCCAGATGTTCTCAGACATTCGAGCAGATTTGTACCAGGAACTCACGAAAGAAGAACAAATTGAACTTCTTCCCTACTTAGATAAAAAAGTTCGAGAAGACGTTATTATTCTTTCAGCTTACCCACCAGAAACTGCTGGTGGTACGATGACGACGGATTTTGCCACGATCTTTGCTGATATGACCGCTTCAGAAGCGCTTGCGAAGATTAGAAAAGATGCTCCCTCAAAAGACATGATCTACTACATCTATGTGGTCGATCACTCCATGGTGATGAAGGGTCTAGTCACTCTTAAAGATCTCGTCATGCATGACCCAAAAGACAAAGTTCTAGAGATGCTTAATGAATTTTTTGTCTACGCCGAAGTGAATGAAGACCGAGAGTCTGTGGCACAAAAAATTGAAAAGTATGACCTTGTCGCTATTCCTGTTTTAAATTCACTTAATCAGCTTGTAGGAATTGTTTCCCACGAAGAAGCCATTGATATTATCCAGAAAGAAAATACGGAAGACATCGAAAAACTCATGGGGATCATGCCGTCTGCGAATGATGAAGAGTACATGGCAACGTCTTCGTTTCATCACTTTAAAAAGCGTGTTGTTTGGCTCGTTTCACTTGCGGCGATTGGAATCATCTCCGGCATGATTATTAATGAGTATCAAGGTGTCTTGGAGCAATTTATTATCCTTGCGATGTACATGCCGATGATGGCCGCGACCGGCGGAAATACGGGAGCTCAAGCCGCGACGGTGGTGATTCGCGCCCTCTCTCTTGGAGAAATCAATGATGAAGAGTGGCTCAAAATTGTTTATAAGGAAATGAAAATTTCTCTCATGCTCTCTCTTTGTGTGGCACTACTTACTTATTTAAAAATTGCCTTTCTCTCTTTTCACTCAATGCTTCCTAGCGGATTTAGTATGGAGTATGTGGCGATCATTATTTCCGTTGCTATTGCTGTTCAGGTCGTCTCGTCTGCCGTTATTGGAGCGGCCCTTCCCCTTGTTGTGAGACGCTTAGGGGGTGACCCTGCAGTCGTCGCGAGTCCAGCGATCACGACGATTGTGGATATCACGGGGCTTCTCATTTATTTTACAATTGCTTCTCATACTCTTGGTATTTCCTAATTCAATCTGAAGAGCTATGATGTTTTCTATTTAGGAGAAAACTATGCATATCGTCATCCTTTGCGGTGGTTCTGGCACGCGCCTTTGGCCCATTTCTAGAAGCCTTTACCCTAAGCAGTTTGTAAAACTTTTTGAGAATGAATCCCTTTTTCAAAAAACGGTGACAAGAAACACTTCTCTTTCCCATTCTTTCACAGTCGTTATTAATCAAGAACAATACTTCATGGGTCTCGATCAAATGGAAGAACTTAAACTTCCACTGAATAAAAGCTTCATTCTAGAACCCACTGGTCGAAATACCGCACCTGCCATTGCGATGGCCGCTTTTCACGCGAAACCAGATGACATTCTTCTCGTTGTTCCCTCTGATCATTTAATTCATAAACAAACGGATTACGAGTTAGCTGTAAAAAAAGCGAAGGAGCTCGCCGAAAAAGATCGTCTTGTGACTTTTGGAATTAAGCCCTCATATCCTGAAACGGGATACGGATATATTGAGGCAAATGGTATCGAAGTGAAATCCTTTAAAGAAAAACCAGATACGAAAACAGCAGAGGGATATCTTAAAGCAGGAAATTATTTTTGGAATTCTGGGATGTTTTGCTTTAAAGCAAAAGTTTTTCTTGAAGAGCTTAAAACCCATGCTCCTGATATTTATGAAACAAGTCTTCATGCTTATGAACACGCACGTAAAGATCAAGCCGTTCGTCTCCTTCTAGAAGATATGAAAACGATTCGTTCTGAGAGTATCGATTACGCCGTTATGGAAAAATCTCAAAAAGTGAATGTGGTTCCAGCGGATATTGGATGGAGTGATCTCGGTTCTTTTGATTCTTTGTATGAAACACTTCCAAAGGATAAGGAAGGAAATACCCTTTCAAAAAATACTATTCACATTGGCTCAAAAAATAATCTTATTATTTCTGAAGATAGGCTCATCTCCACGATTGATGTTGAAGATCTCATGATCGTTGATACGAGGGATGCTATTGTGATTTCAAAAAAAGGCTCCACTCAAAAAGTAAAAGAGCTCGTGGCAGAAGTAAAAAAATTAAATCCAGAAATGGCGAATGTTCACATGACGGCCCACCGTCCCTGGGGAACTTATACAATTCTAGAAGAAAATTCCGGCTATAAAGTAAAACAAATTACTGTTCGTCCTGGGGCAAAGCTCTCTCTTCAATTTCATCATCATCGTTCTGAGCATTGGATTGTTGTGAGTGGAGTTGCCACAGTGACTGTAGGAGAAAACACATTTGATCTTAAGGCGAATGAATCAACTTACATTCCCAAAGAGGCCAAGCATCGCCTCGCTAATTTTGGAAAAGAAAACCTTGTTATCATTGAAGCACAGGTGGGAAGCTATCTCGGAGAGGATGACATTGTGCGTCTCCAAGATGATTATAAGCGTAACTAATTGAATTTTAGGCATGTAGACGATTGACCTTAAAAATTGTTATGTTTAAAAGAGAACATACACAGAGGGCCTCATGGTTAGATCAGTATTGATCTTGATAGCGTTTTGTTACGTTGTAACAACGCTTACAAGATTTTAAGGTTAAGGTGAAATGGAATTCACCAATGTCCTTAACTCCTTCTCCTCTTTGTTTAAACCATCAAATATCATTTTAAAAAATTCGACTCCGTTTACCGTGATGATTCTTTCACCACATCCTGATGATGAAAGTATTGTGGGATCTCTAGCGTTAAGGTTACAGAGAGAGAATAACGCTCACATTATTAATGTGGCCGTGACTCTTGGATCAAAAAAAGAGCGACAAGAGAAGAGGGCGCAGGAACTTCAGGAAGCTTGCGAAGTTCTCGATATGGAAAATATCATTCTTCATGAGAATTGGAAGACCAAAGAAAAAGAATTAAAGAGTCTTATTCAAAAATATCAGCCACAACTGATTATCGCTCCTCATTCAAAAGACTTTCATCCCACTCATATCAAGACTTCAGAATTAGCGAAGAAAGTTTTGTTATCACTTAAAAAAGAAACGATCCTCGTTGCTTGGAGTGAGTTCTGGGGCCAGATGAGTAAACCCAATCTTTTAATCGAAGTTCCTCAAGAGGTTCTTGAACTTCAAATGAACGCTCTCATGAAACACAAGGGTGAGATTGAAAGAAATCCCTATCACCTAAGACTTCCCGCCTGGATGATGGATAACGTGAGACGAGGCTCTGAGATGATTAGTGGAAAAGGAATGGAGGCACAGTCCATGGCCTTTGGAGTGATCTATCAATTGCAACTTTCTAAACGAGGTAAGATACAAAATCTTAAACTCGAAGGGCCCTTTCTCTCTTCAGAAACAAATATTGCTCAGATGTTTAAATTAATTTTAGATGCCGCCTCAGGATCTAAAACTAAAGTGAAATGAGGATGATTCTTTAAGTAAGTCGCAGGACAATTGGGATCATCATGATGATTCAGAATATATTTTACGACGTCTGATTTGGCTTTTCCTGTCACTAACATTAAGAGCTCTTTACTCTCAAGAATCGTTCCAATCCCCATCGACAGAGCATGGGAGGGAATTTTATCTGTAAATTGATCTCGATTCGCTCTCAGAGTCTCTTCTGTTAAGGGGATCACTCTCGTTCTAGAATTTTTTAAAGAACCTGGCTCATTAAATCCTACGTGACCATTAAGACCTAACCCCAAGAGCTGTAAATCTACTCCTCCACTTTCT
>CAMAYW010000095.1 GCA_945862475.1 Bacteriovorax stolpii | reverse complement strand
GAAAAAGTGATGAAGAAGCGATCAAGACTCGTGGTTTACCTATGTTAAAGGCCGAGCGCTACCAATTGCTGGATCAAGTAAGAGAAGATGATCTAAAACTAAAGCGACCCAAGCTGCATAAAATGTTTCGACCAGAGGAGTAAACTATTTAATCATTCGATCGACCTGGTCCTCAACTTCTGATTCAGAAAAATCTAGATCCAAAAATCTACGTAATGAAGATTGCTGCTTCATTTGCTTAAATGAATTCACAGCAATTTGAATAAACTCTGGCTTCCGGTTGAAAGTATTAAAGCCAATTTGATTTTCGTCAAAGGATTGATTAACGTATTGAAAATCAGTTTTTGATGGATTTGTACCGCGATATGTTTGAGATGTAAGCCCTTTCACAAAAATTTTCTTTAAATTTTCTTTATGAACCTTTGTTGCAGATGCACTAATTTGAGAAATTTTCTGAGGGCTTAAAGGGGCCAGCTTCATATTTCTAATCATAGGCCCTAAAAATTGTTTTAAAGGATGGTCATTCATTGTACTAAGAGCGATTGACTTCGCTTGGGCATAAATCGCTTTTTCATAACACTTTTGAATTGAAGGACTTGATAAGTTTACCACTCCCGCTTTACTTAATTGAACAACTGCTTCCTCCGAACACTTTTTACCAATATTTGTGAGATCGCTTTGCGTAGGTACCCAGTTTTTAGCAGCAGCATCAGCTTTCGCTTTTAATTGAGCACTAAATCTAGATGGATTTTTACATGCTGCCTCTGAAGTATACTCAACATTATCAAAGACGACTTGCTTTATAATATTGTACTTTTCAGGACTTGCTTTTTTTAGAAGTGCTGGATTATATCGATAAGCCGCCACAGATTCTGCGAAATCTTCGTGAGTATTCGTAAATCCATATTTTGAAACGATAGTTTCAGGTTTTGTGGCACGCATGACTGTTTCTTTTTCACCATCAACCACTTTAGTCGACGAAACCCAGCCAGACAAATTTCGCCACTTTGGATGATCATCTATCTTACAAAGACCTCCAATAACGTGACCTACTTCATGATTGAGTGTATATCTCTTCTCTTCAGGTGATTGCTTATCCCAAAGATCAAAAATTTCGATAACTGCATTGGCAAGAGTTCTATCTCCACCATTTCGCATGTACCCTCGTTTAAAATGAACAAGGGTGCGAGACTCTTCAACGGGCATTATTCCCTCTGGATAATCTGAAAGAGCAAGGAGTACTGTATCTAACTCACTTTTTTTCCACAGATCTGCATTTTCTCGGGCAATATTTGATCCATTCATACCAAACTTTTGCTGCATAAAAAGGAGTTGAACTCCAACATCTTTGCCAAAAATTTCTTTAACCGCACATTCAACTTTTTTACATGTTGATTTAAATGCTTTCTGTCTTTTTGGATCTGAATCACCTATAAAAGTTTTTGCAGTCGTTAAATACTCAAAAGCTTTTAGATTTTCTTCAGTCTCATCTAAAAATTGAATTCCATGGATTTTTTTTGACTCTTTCACTGGAGATTGATGTGTGTTAATCCACTTCAACATCTCATCATTTGTAAAAGGAGTTTTCCGCGTACAGGGTGCTGATTTGATATTTGCAATAGATGCCGCTTCCCACTCGATATGCTTCGATATGGCGAGAATATCTTTTACTCCAGGATTATCATCGTCACAAATTTCTGCTTGAGAAAATACGTTTGAATGAAAAAGAGAAAGGAATAGAATGAATGAAAATTTCATATTACTTCCCTTTCTTCATAAAGAATATGACTGAATGGAGTTCTTTTTTTTCTGTATTTGAAAATTCTAGTTTCAATCCCTCTTCAGGTAAATCAATATGAATATATCTCCCCTTCTCATGTGAGGTATCTTTTTTCATTTTTTCATTGATGTCATTTTTTTGTTTTTCTGTAAGTGATGAGAGAACTTTTTGATAAAGGGAAGCTGCTTTAGACGAAAGACTATCTGGCAGTTCTACATAAAGGTAACTAACTTTTCCATCCTTTGATCCTATCGTTACATCGTTCTTATTTTCAAAATAGTTTAAATATAAATTCGATGAATCCTCTTTATTAGAAATTTTTTTGGAAAACCTTTCTTCAATTTTTTCCCTAGAGTCATCAGGTCCAAGCAAACGGAGCTCTTCTGGAAGCAAATCTTGAATCTCTTGCCTTATGGGGCCAGTTGCAGAAAAAGAAAGTAATGAGAAACCCATAGAAATTAAAATGGTCGTGATTTTTTTCATACGGACCTTATCGACATGAATTCTAACAACATTAACGTTTTAGTCGACTAAGTTCACAGTTACTTAACCTCCTAGATTTACGGACTCTTAAGGAGCAATTTAGATTAGATTATTTTACTTCAACCAAGAGCTTTGTTAATTGAGTCATCTTTTGGGGTTTAAATGAAGCAGCGATTTTTTTTAATCTATTTCATCGTTTGGAATTTTTTTCTTTCTTTTTATCCCTTCAAGTCTTGGGCCGACGGAAAAAATCATGATCTCTTTAATGAAGCATCTACTTACCTAGACTTTCTAGGTTTTGATGATATCGCTAGCCTCAACTCCACCTCTTTCTCTAAAGATATTTTAGCTCAAAGTTCTGGCTATTGCCTTGGCGGCACACTTGGACATTCAAATCATGGTCTCCATCGTTTTATCGATAATTGTTTATTTATCGGTGAGACTCAATTCATTTCCAAAAAAGAAAGCGATGGCCCACTGAAAGAAACAGTTAAAACGTACGGACTCAAGTTAGCACCAGGGATGGGATTTTATATTTTTGACCATAAAATTGAACTCGGTTTCAAGCTACCCATTCTTTTTACGGATCAAGAAAATCCACCCAAGGTTTCAAACCAATCAATTAAGCCTTCTAAAGGTCCTAAATTCATTGGTTCGGGCTACTTTCGCTGGGACATACAGGAAGCCTTTATCCAAATGGAACTTGGTAAAGAATTGTCCCTTGAAACGACCTACTGGTCTTTGGGTGCAGGTCACAGGTTCTAGCGCTATAAAGACTGTAAGTTTTACAACTTTTCCCACCCGATTTTTGAGATTTGGTATGGTGATCACATGAATGGTTATTTTATTCTTCTAAGTCTCATCTTTACGATCCACCTTTATCTTGTGATAAGTCTTCTCGTTACTCAAAACCGTCTTGGAAAAGATCAATCTGATAAGCGTCGCGATCCCATGTTTTCATACCTAAATATCTTTTTTGCTTATGTTCCCATGTTGGGTTTTCAGGCCTGGGGGCTGTATGAAAGATTTAACGAGGCCGGAAATCCAATCTTTATCGTTTTGGGAACATTCATCTTTTTTGTGGGTACCTTCACACGCATGTATGCGATTAAAACTCTGGGTCAATTTTTCACAATGGAAATAGGTATTCGTAAAAATCACCGTATCGTTAAAGATGGTCCTTACGAGTTTGTCCGCCACCCAAGCTATACGGGTTATCTTCTGATGATCTTAGGAATTGGTATTGCATACCAAAATCTCTTCTCTCTTCTACTTCCCCTCGCCGAAATGATACTATTTTTATCTGTCAGAATTCCTCAGGAAGAAAAAATGCTCTGTCATGAATTTGGCGATGAATATCGAAGATATCAAAAAGAGACAAAACTCATCATTCCCCATCTTTTCTAGAGCATTCATAAAAATTATTGATGATAGATTTTGTGAACTTCTTTTTCCTGACAAAAACCATCAAGAAATCCATGATGACCTTACACACACAACGAGAGGCATAAATGGAGAAAAGAAAGCTAAGTGAGCTTAAAGTTTCAAATCCTTACCTAAGACTAGGTACTGATGTTAGCGAATTAGAAAAATCAATTAAAACATTAGGACTTATCGCTCCTCTAGTCATTTCCAAAGACAACGTTATTTTGGCCGGAGCTAGACGCTATCAGGCCCTATTAAATTTAGGCTTCGATCACTCCCCTGTGATGGTCGTTGAAGGCAATGCACTTGAAAGAGAGCTTGTTTCTATTGATGAAAATCTTGTTCGAAAAGATCTAACGAAAATAGAAATTGAGTCTCACCTAAGAAGAGCTAAAGAAATTTATCAGGAACTTTTTCCACCTGAAATTTCAGAGGACCTAAACGCCAATTCATCTGAAGAAAACCCAGAAGTTCCTGAGAAAGAGGTCCTTCCAGCTGAAAAATTTTTAGTCATGGTTTCTGAAAAAACGGGACTTTCTCCAAAGCAAATTCATGAGGCCATCAATCGTGATGAACTCTCCTCGAATGAAGTTAAAGAAGCGAGAAAGAATGGAGAACTCTCTCTTAGTCAGACCAATGAGATCGTTAAATTAAAAAAAGAAGATCAACCTAAGGCCCTTCTTCATGTTAAAAACTTGCCAGTCAAAGAGATTAGAAAATTTGTAAAATTGGCGAAGACTCAAGGAGTTCATGAAGCGATTGAATCGACTCCAAATGACCCTCATCAGAAATCTTTTCACGAAATAGATTCACTCCTAAAAAAGCTGATCAAAAAGATGAAGCAACTTGAACTTGAGGGATTTGAAATTCTGGATTATCCAAAAGAAACGCAAGAACTCATAAATGATCTGGGAATTTTTCATGGCGCAAGTCATAAGAAAACGCCAGAAGAGCACTCATCCGCAATACTTAATTAAAATGAGCGACTATGCCTCCCCCTTTTGTTGGGAGGCATGATTATCTTGTTGAGCTTAACTCTGAATAGTGAAAAAATTAGGCACACCTTATTTTTACTCGTTTGGAGCTTTGATGAAAGTAGGAATTCCTGTTGAGATTTTAGAATCTGAAAAAAGAGTCGCCGCCACACCTAAAACGGTAGAGAGATTACTTAAACAAGGTTTTGAGGTGTTGGTTGAAAAGAATGCTGGTGCCCGAGCGAATTTTTCTGACGAAGAGTATGTTAAAGCAGGTGCTAAAATTTTAGATCAAGTGAAATCCCTGTATGAGGCATCTGACATCGTTTTAAAAGTACAGCCTTTAACTAAAAATGAAATTGAAATCATAAACTCAGGGACGTTAGTTGCTTCCTATCTTTGGCCAGCTCAAAATCAAGATATACTAAAGGCACTTGCTGAAAAAAAGATTAATGCTATTGCTATGGACGCCATCCCACGTATCTCTCGAGCACAAAAGATGGATGTTCTTTCCTCAATGGCCAATATCGCTGGATATCGAGCTGTGATTGAAAGTGCTAATTATTTTGGAAGATTTCTTAATGGCCAGATTACAGCTGCGGGAAAAGTTGATCCTGCAAAAGTACTTGTTATCGGTGCGGGTGTAGCGGGTTTAGCCTCTATCGGTACCGCCAACAGTCTTGGTGCTATTGTAAGAGCATTCGATACTAGAAAAGAAGTAAGAGAACAAATCCAAAGTATGGGAGCTCAGTTCATAACAGTCGAAATAGATGAAGATGGATCGACTTCAACGGGGTACTCAAAAGAGATGAGTCAGGCCTTCATAGATGCTGAAATGGCCCTCTTTAGAGCTCAGGCAAAGGAAGTGGACATTATCATTACAACGGCCCAGATTCCCGGCAGAGCTGCTCCTAAACTTATTTTAAAGGACATGGTTGAGTCCATGAAACCTGGCTCAGTGATTGTAGATCTCGCGGCCTCAACTGGAGGTAATTGTGAAGTCACTCGTCCTGGCGAAGTTTACAACTACAAGGGAGTCACCATTGTTGGTAAGGTTGATCAATTGCCAGCTCAAGCAAGTGGACTTTACGGAAATAACTTATGTCATCTATTAGACGACATGGGAAAAAATGAGAAGTTTAAAATTGATATGAATGATGACATCGTAGGACGAGCGATGGTTGTTTATAATGGCGAGATTAACTGGCCTCAAAAACCTATCAGTGTAAGTGCGCAACCTTCTACAAAAAAAGAGACCGCTGTAAAATTAGAGGCTCCCGCCGAGAAGAAAGGTACAGCCCCAATGATTGTTGGTAGCTTATTTTTTGCTTTGATACTATTTATGATCGGTAAATATTCCCCTCCAGAATTTCTTTCACATTTCACTGTTTTTGTTCTTTCGTGTTTTGTTGGATGGCAAGTTGTTTGGAACGTGTCTCACTCGCTACATACACCACTTATGAGTGTTACCAATGCAATTTCGGGAATCATTATTATTGGGGGGATTCTTCATACGAAAGTAGATATCACCTCTCCTATAAGTATTCTTGCTTTAATTGCGGTACTTGTGGCCACAATCAATATTGCTGGTGGATTTTTTATTACTCACAGAATGCTAAAAATGTTTAGAAGGTAGATTCACATGATGACACAAGGAATTCAGACAGTTTCTTATATCGCTTCCTCAATCCTCTTTATCCTGAGTCTTGGAAGTCTTTCCAACCAGGAGAGTGCTAAGAGAGGAAATATTTTTGGTATCATTGGAATGATCATTGCCATTTTTGCAACGGTTTTTGGTGAATCCACGGAAGGTCATACGATTCTTTTAATCATGATGGCCATCGCTTCAGTGATAGGAATCGGTATTGCTAAAAAAGTTGAAATGACTTCAATGCCACAGCTCGTTGCTATTCTCCATAGTTTTGTGGGACTTGCTGCTGTTTTAGTTGGATTCGGTAGCTACATGGATGAGAAGAACCAACTCATTTCAGGGGCAGCTCATACGATTCATTTGATTGAAGTTTATCTAGGCATTTTTATTGGAGCATTGACTTTTACTGGCTCTATTGTTGCTTGGGGTAAACTACAAGGTACAATTAAAAGTAATCCGCTCATTTTTCCTTTTAGACATACGCTGAATATTTTAATGGTCGTTATTTCAATTGGGATGATGATAGGTTATCTAGATTCTCATCCATCTGCGGGATTAAACACTCTTATCTACATGACTATCATTTCTTCCGTTCTTGGGGTCCTTCTTGTCATGGCAATTGGTGGAGCAGATATGCCAGTCGTGGTGTCTATGCTGAACTCTTACTCAGGCTGGGCGGCTGCCTCTGCAGGATTCATGCTTTCAAATGATCTTCTCATTGTCACTGGAGCACTGGTTGGTAGCTCCGGTGCGATTCTTTCCTACATTATGTGTAAGGCCATGAATCGTTCATTTTTGAGCGTCATCTTTGGAGGAATTGGAAATTCTTCGTCTTCCATCCAATCTGCGGCGATCACTGGAGAATTAAAACCTGTCACGATTGAAGAAACTTGCGATCTTCTAAAAGAGGCAAGAAAAATTGTTATCGTTCCAGGGTATGGAATGGCAACAGCAAAAGCGCAACATGCCATCTGTGAATTCGTTAAAAAAATGAAGGATCAGGGAAAAGAAGTCACTTTCGCTATTCACCCTGTGGCAGGACGATTACCGGGTCATATGAACGTTCTATTGGCAGAGGCCAACATTTCTTATGATATTGTTCATGAAATGGATGAAGTAAACCCTCACCTACCTGAAACCGACATTGTTCTCGTCATCGGCGCCAATGATATTGTGAACCCATCAGCACTTGAGGATGCAGGAAGTCCGATTTACGGTATGCCTGTGATTGAAGCATGGAAAGCTAAAACCGTGATTGTTTCTAAGAGATCAACAGGTGCTGGATATGCAGGAATTGAAAATCCTTTATTTTTTAAAGAGAACACTCGAATGCTTTATGGAGATGCTAAAAAGTCTGTGGATGCTCTAGTACACGCAATCTAAAAGGTACTTCTAATAAGTGCACTGACTCTTTTTCTATCGATCTTATCTTACCTCTCAGGAATAATCGCCCTCATTCCTTGGGCGATTTTGCTTTTCATATTCCTCAAAAAACAATTTGATTTAAGAAAATCACAAAGTGAAATTAAAAATGATCAGACGATCTCTCATGAGGGATTAAGCATCTTAGTTCCTTTTCATGGTGAATGGGAACTCATTCGCCCATGCCTAGATTCTATTTTGAATCAATCATATCAAGGTAAAATAAACATTTTCGTTGTTACAAAAAAAGATAACGATGAAAAACTAAAACATCTTTTGCCAAAAGTTGATGATTCGAATCGATCAATTCATCTTTTAATTTCAGAAGAAGATCAAAAATCAAAAAAAC
>CAMAYW010000094.1 GCA_945862475.1 Bacteriovorax stolpii | reverse complement strand
CCACTGATATTGCCGATCGCTGAACAATTTGGTGTTAATCCTCTTCATCTTGCTATCGTTTTTCTTACCAATTTAGAAATTGGTTACATTACTCCACCTGTGGGGATTAACCTTTTTATTAGTTCTTTTAGATTTAATAAGCCTGTGATTGAGCTTTATAAAATAAGTGTTCCATACCTTATCCTAATGCTCGTTGCACTAATAGTGATTACTTACATACCATGGTTAACTTTAATTTGGTTTTAAAAATTTTATTTGTCTTCTTAATGATGAATCCAGTTTTTGCTAAACTGGATCGCGTCTCATCTGAAGTTTACATAGGAGAGAAAAGGCTCGATTCTTATTTTGAAAGGTATCAGCCTTTGATTATACATAATATCTATAATGGACAAATGGGCTTTAAGGATGATGCCTTCTATTCAGAATACTTTAGGCCACTTTTATTTAATCCTGACGTCGATTTCTCACATTTTTTTAAACACGAATTGAGTAGCGGTATGCAATGTTCAAATCAACTTTTAACTGAACACTTTGATGATATACGTTTTTCTTATCGGTTAATTACTTTGAGTTACCTCCTGGAGGCGGATTGGCATCTTGACCTCATGTCGAAGCATTTTAGCCTTAAAAAGGGATGTCATTTTGATTTAAAGAGCTGGTTAAAATCCTGCAAACCAAAAACATTACAGATGAAAAAATTCATCGAGCGACTTTCGCAGCATTTACCAAAGTACACTGAATCTTTTTCTTCAAAATACAAAAAAGAAGATTGGTTGAAAGAATTAAAAAATCGAACTTTTAATCACTACTCTCATTATAGGTTTGCTCAGGAGTGTGACAATTGTACTTATGATCAGATGCCTGAGAAATTGGAGCAAATGTGTGAAAGTGATAAAAAGATAATGACACTTATTTGTTCTGAAGATGATGAGTTGTTTGGACTTTCAAAACATCTAGATGCGTATTCTTTGATTGCCCAGTCAAATATCATTAATACTTATAACTCAAAAGGAGAAGCACTCGGTTGCCTTAGAAGATTTTCAGAAGTGATGTCACATAAGGAAGTTCGCTTCTCTGTTCTGAAAAATTTATTTCCATCCATAAAAAATTTTTTAAAAGAAACCCATAAAGAACGTTTTTTGCAAGGAAGAGTGTTTTTTTATGGTGCGAGTAAGGAGTTTGAGGATAAAGGTCTTACGGATGTTCATGTTAAGGCGCAACCTCTCATCATTTCAAAGCAAGTTGTAAACAATGATGATCAGATTGTTATCGCAAAAAAAATTGAAGAAAAAAAAGAAGACATTAAATCGGTATCTAAACCACTAACGTCAGAACCTAAAAGGGAGGAAGTAAAAGAAATTCAGGCCCCAGTAAAGAGTGCATTTCTACTTGCCTCTGAGCTTCGAAGGTCACAAAACTTAGAACAAGTTGAAGTTGACATGCTTAAATTAAAATATGATTACGTTTTTAGTTTGAACATGATGAATACTCTATCTGAACGCCTAAAAACTTTTATGACTCGAGAGGCACTTAATGAAATGGTGACCTATGACAAGCTTGGGCTAAAGGACGGTCCTGTTCCTTTGTTATTCATCAAATTTATGATTGATATGCAGGAACACCAAGGTCTTTGGAACTTAATTTCAATATTAGGTGATAAATTTTATGTTTCAAATGAAATTGACAGCAGCTTTTCTCCAGAACCTGAACTAATCCAACTTGTAAATAATCAGTCATCAGGGAATCAATGGTCTATTTTGGTTCTCAAGCCTTAACTTAATACCATTCAACTTTTATTACATGGTGAGCGCTCGAAGTCGCTGAATCAAGTCCTACTGACGAGTCTTCAAAAATAATAATTTCATCATTCTTTAATTTTGATAATTCAATGGCCTTTAAATAGGGCCACGGGTCAGGTTTGTGTTTTGGGCAGTCATCTCGGGTTAAAATAATCTGAAAATATTGTTCTAAACCAGAAATTTCAAGAAGCCTCTCTGTGACTATTTTTTCACTTGAGGTCACAAGGGCAAGTAAAAAGCCTTCATCATAAGCATTTTGAATAAGTGAAGAAATTTCAGAGGGCAGATAATGTGAGCGAGGCGTATTTGTGATTAGTTCAATCACGTTCAAATTTTTTTCTTTTACAAAATCATCAACCGACCAATTTTGTGGCATTCCTGGCCATTCCTGAATGATTTCGAACAGTAGATGATCAGCTTTACCAACAAGCATCTCATGAACAACATCTACCGGATAAGGAGGCAGAATATTGTATTTTTCACCTATTTTTAAGAGCGCTTTGGTATGTAGAGGCTCAGTATTGAATAAAGTGCCGTCCATATCAAAAAATAGCCCCTTAATGCCAGGATAACTTTGCTTAATATCATGGAGGGGAGGTATTTTTTTTAATATTCTAGGGGTCGATTTCATCCATTCATTTTACCTTTGATGCGGAGTGTATGCAATGGCCAAAGGATCTGCTTTAAGGTAATTTCGACAAAGAAATATAAGGAAAATCTATGAGTGATTCTGTGGTCAAAAAAGATCTATTAAGCCAATTGCTTTATGAAGCTCAAGCCTACAAGAAATTTGAAGATATAGAAAAGCTAGTTGATTCAGGCCTTGATCTATCTATGATACCTATTCAACCACTTTATGTTTCTCTTCAGACGACCACTACTGATCAAATTGCACAAATTATCCCCAAATTATCAAGTGATCAGAGACAGGCATTAAGAGACATTGATTTATGGCAAAAAGATAACCTCGATCCAGAATCTATTTACCATTGGTTTGAAATTTATTCTAAGTGTGAGGATGATTCTGTTGTTTTAGAATTTGTAAAGAGCGAGGACTTCTTACTGTCTTTAAAAAATCAATTTACGGTTCAAACGTTCGATGCCGAAGATCCTATGTACCCTGAAGGTGATAATTATTTTCTTACAGAGGATAATTTGCTTCTTATTGAGTACCCCGAAAATTTTACAATGATACAAGAATTAAAAGAAATGATAAGACGCCTTTATGCTGATCTCGGTGTTGAGCATGCTTATGCCTTTCTATTTAAAATGGTCGTTGATTCCTACCAGTTAATGGAAGAAGAAGCCTACAACCAAAAGAAAGAAAGGCTTCGAGATTTTGGATTTGTCGATTATTTCGAAGCTTTAAAATATAACACCCCATTTTTTAAAGAATCAGAGATATTATTCTTTATAAAAAATAAAAAAAGTCTGACTCCTGAAATCGATGCTCAGTCAGCAAATCAGACCTTACATGCAACCTCATTAGTTCCCTATCAAACAGGTATGGATAGTCTAAAGACAGCGCTCGAAAAAGTTTCAACAGAAAAACGGCAGCATTTTTTACATTTTAGTTTTGTCCGTCTCGTGAATTCGCGGATGACGATAGAAGATTCACTAAAAAGTGGGTCTTTAGCGATGACAAAGGTTGGAAGTCAAACTCGTCAAAGACTTGAGCTCGGGTTTGAATATATAAGAAAGCAAATTGGCCAAGAGAATCAAGAAAAAATTTTCGATCTCTACGATTTTTTTGATCTTTATAAAGTGGGGCATAGTTTAATTGAGCTAACTAAAAAAAGAATTCATAAAGAATTGGCAACGACTTCCTTTGAGCAGGATGATTTTTCTTACTTCTTAGGTATGTACTGGAACAGTTTTTTAGAGAATTCAGATGATGAAATTACAAAGTATAAGTTTGACGGTAGTTCAAAACCACTTGAGATAAGTAACTTAGACTCATTTTATTTGTGGAACGACGCGAGTGAAACTTTTGTAAAATCTCTCCCATTTATTCAGACTTTTTTCAAAACGATTGAAAAGATGAAAGCAGATGGGCTTCTTAATGATCAGTTTTATTTAAATTATGAAATTGAAAATATAGATTTCGAGTCAATCATGATTTCAAGTTTTATCAACTTTGTTGGCGGTCATTACGAAAAAGAGTCTGCTGGTAAAATGGGAATCACGATTTCAGAACTCAAAAACTTTTATCATAAATTTTTTAAAAAACAGGGTGAAGAGTACCTCATCAAGGGTGAAGAGGATCCTGTCTTAACCGAACAAACCTCACTGTTTATCGAAAAATTTGGTCTTGAAATGGTTCCTCGATTTGATAAATATCTCTATCAGATTATGATTGAGCAATTAAATGGATACGAAATTGATAATATGGAGCATGAGGAATTCAAGCATATTGGTGGGCCAATATTATTAAACAATACAAGTAATTAGGTTTTATTTTTTTTCGTAATATGAGTTAAAAATTTCGGAGATGGATTTTTGATAAGGTGATCCTTCTCTGTTTGCTGTTGAATAAAGTCGTTCTTTTAAAATCGAGATTTCTTCTCGTTGGTCCGTAATGAGCTTTTTACTTTGATCGAATTTAGATGAAAACGGCAACTTGTCATTAAATAAAACTTTAAGTTTCTCTAATCTTGCTCCGTCATTTGATAAAAAAGTAAAGTTCTCAAAATTTGTTTCATTCTTTTTTTGAACACCATGCTGTGATTTTGTTTCAGAGGGTATACTGTCCATGAAATCTTCAAAGCCTTTTAAGTCGTCCTCTACATTATTTTTGATGTTCTTTTTATTATCCACTTTGCTGGCCTTTAAATAATTGGCTTAAGAGTTTTCGATAAAAAACTCTTTCTTTTTCTTGTCGAAAAATTATTCGATGTGTTTCTCCAAAGTTTTTAATTTCTTGTTGATAAAAATTTGGATCCGAATTTTTAATTTCAAGTTGAATAAGCTTGTTCTTACCTGCAAGTCCTGATTCTTTAACATTCATTCTCGATTCTTTTTTATTAAAGAACCGAGGTAACTCCTTTTTTTCTTTAAGGATCGGTAATTTGGTAATTGAAGAATCAACGAATGATAAAAGATAGATTGGGTAAGGAAATAAAAAAGACTCATTTCTTTTTGTAAAAAAATTCTCTACAAAGAAAATGAATTCTTTCTGCTCTTCTTCTTGCAATTCCAAAATATCCAAGACTACCGGGGACCTGAGGTTAAAATCTTCGGAAATAACTTCTTCGAGCTGTTCTGGAGAGAAAACAGTGAATTTGAGGAGCTTGTATACGGGTAGACTCATTTCTTAATTATTGAGAATCCCTTGGTGAAAGTCCATAGTCATGTTTAAATAGGGTATATGATGCAAAAGAGGATGGATTAAAACGGTCGGATATGCAAAAGATTACTTTACCTCACATTGTTTTACCTTTGGAATTTACGACACTACTTAAATCTAATTTATCCATTAGTCATTCTCATACTTTGATTACTGATACCTTTCACTCGAATCCTTCTCTTGAAAGATATCTAGAAAATAGTTTTGATGAGTTTGGAAGTTCGAAGGGACTGTTAAAATCCTTATCTACTCTTGGCTGGCATAATTTCAGAGATAGATTAGCTGGGATCTATGTTTATAAAACGGTAAAAGGTAAGTTTCCATCTAAGACGATGAATGAATTTATTGATGATATTAAAGAGTTTGAATTTCGATTTTCAGACCATAGCATTCAGGGTGTTTCTCGATGTTTTCTGCTTGGCTTTTATTTAAAGATAGCGAACCTTGAAAATAAGAAAAAAGTGACTGGGGCATTTCATGAATTAAAAATTCCTGAAGAGATCGGGGCGTTCTTGCGTTTATCTCAGGTAAAGTCTGAAAAAATTGACTATCTTATTCTCATTTTGTTTCACTTACTTTTGGCCCTGGGTGATAAGGTTTTACTTAATGCCCTTATGAGTGGAAAAAAGATTGAGGATCTCTTATCTCAGATGACCACTGAGTCTAAAAAAATGATGTTTGAAAATCTCCTTGCATATTCGGCGAGCATCGATGATCCAGAGTTGTTTTTATATGGGAAAATATAGGATTTAATTATGGGAAAAAATAGAATAAACGATCTGATAGATGAACTTGCTAAAAAATCAGGCATTTCAGAATTAATCATAAATAAAAATGATAACGTCTACGTCGAGAAAGATGGAGAAATGATTCGAATTGATGCTAAGTTTTCGGATGATGAGATGGATCTCTTTTGTCAGGAGATAGCTGTCTTCAACAGAAAAGCATTTGATTCATTGTCACCTATCCTTGATGGAAACTTACCTGATGGTTCTCGAGTTAATCTCATTCATAAAGACTACACAAATAGTTCCCATGCAATAACGATTCGAAGATATTCGAAGGCGATTAAAAATTTTGATGGCTCGCCTGGTATTTTTGGTCTTAATGATCAATGGATCGATTTTTTTAAAATACTAGTAAAAGCGAGATTGAATGTTGTTGTTGCTGGGGGAACAGGTGTTGGTAAAACGACGTGTTTAAATTTACTTCTTCAGGAGATTCCATCAAGGGAGAGAGTTATTACAATTGAGGATACGAGGGAGCTTCAGTTTAATTTACCTAATATTGTGAGACTCGAGGCAAGACCAGGACTGACCGATAAAAATGGCTTAACAATACGTGATTTATTAAAAAATACTCTTAGAATGAGACCAGATAGAATTATTGTTGGTGAGGTCAGAGGAGGAGAGGTCTTTGATCTCCTTCAGGCCATGAATACTGGTCACGAGGGATCTATGACGAGCGTTCATGCCAATACCCCAGGGGAGTGTCTCCTGCGCTTAGAGAACCTTTATATGCTCTCGGGATATGATTTACCACTAAAAGCGCTTCGCTATCAAATTTCAACGGCAATTGATTTTATTATTCAAGTGAAAAGAGATAAAAATGGTTCAAGAGTGGTTTACCAAGTCACTGAGGTCTCGGGAATGGAAGGGGACAAGGTCCTTCTTCAAGATATTGGTATCCAAAAAAATGGTGAGTTAAAATTCACCGGACTCGTCCCCACATGCTTTTCAAAGTTACAAAAAGCAGGTCTTCCGAAAGAATTCTTTATTGGTACTTAGTCACGATTTGATCAAATCTTTTTTTCTCCTCTTCATCTTTTGTCCCTCCGCAGGCAAAAGCATTAGAGATTGAAACTGTGATCAATAATAATAAAAATAGTTTAGACATAATAAGTCCTCCTAATTTGATACTAACATAATTAGAAACTTAATAAGTTCAACATTTCTGAGACTGAACCAATTTAACCAATAGTCGAACGTTTTCTTCGGGAGTTTGTATGAGAACTCCATGGCCTAACCCTGCGATCCAGCGTTTAAAATCAAGACCTCGCTCTCTAAGATCTTGATAGTAATGATTTGCCTTCTTGAGAAGAATGTCCGAAGGGAGATGAAGCCACGCTGGATCCAAGTTCCCTTGAATGAATTTATCATGTGGAAGAAGTTTTTGAATTTCAACAAGGTCACATCGCCAGTCAACTCCAATAACATCAATATGGGTGAGATCTAAAGCTTTAATAAAACCAGCTTGAGTATGTTTAGAATAATAAATTATTTTTGTTCCTGGTGCTTGAGCTTTAAAGTTCTTCAAAAGCGCTGTTAATTTTGGAACAATAAATTCCTTATAATCTTGAACACAAAGCTCTCCAGCAGCTGTATCAAAAAGAGCTACCGCCTCGGCACCATTCTTTGCCTGCATAAGCATCTCTTTTAAAAGTTCTGGAAGAAGAACATCGCAGAATCCTTCGAATCTACCATCAAAGAGTCCTTTCTTAGCGGAAACAAGATTTCCCGCATGGGACCCCTCTACTGCGTAGGTGTAGAGAGTAAAAGGTGCACCCACGAATCCAAGAAGTGTCACATCTTCTGGCAACCTTTCGCGTAGAAGTTTACAAGCTTCACCTTGGAATTTATAGAAATCTTCACCTGGAGTGATGACTTTGAGCTTTTTTATGTCTTCAATTTTTTCCAAATGCCACCCAAGAGTAGGAGGGCCTGAGTGATAAGAGAGCCCCATGCCTAGCTGTTCTAATGGAAATAACAAATCAGAAAAAAGAATAGCAGCGTTGAAACCAAAATCTTTAATCGGCCCCAAGGTTACTTCACAAGCAAGCTCTGGGTTTTTACACATTGTCATGAAATCAGAATTCTTTTTTATGCCTTGATAGTGACTATGATAACGTCCTGCTTGCCTCATGAACCAAACGGGAAGTGTAGATGCTCTTTTTTCAAAAATGTCCATTT
>CAMAYW010000093.1 GCA_945862475.1 Bacteriovorax stolpii | reverse complement strand
GAATGAAAATGCAAACTGCCAATTCACTCGATTAACGAGCCTATAAGGTCCTCGGTAATAGTAGTCACTCCCAAGTATAGACTTAGGATCCCACATCGTTAGAGGATCGAATACGACTGAAACTGAATTTGAGGAATTTACTGGGAAAGCGGCATCACTAAATCTGACTTGACCAACTGTATTTAGAGCGGTGATAGGTATTGTATCTGTTAGAGGTTTGAGTAATTTATCGGCCATATTATCTTGAAAATAATTTGATCCAGAGGCACTTTTTATCTGAGGAAAAGATGGAGATAGAGGGACTTTCACTGAGCCTGATACTTTCACGAGACCCTGATCAAGTACTTTTGCATAAGCGTAAAGACACTCTTCAGCTGTACCAGTCGTTTGAACACCATCACAAGCTCCCACTCCTTCAAAAGTAGGATCATCTTCAATTCTTAAACCACGGCAATAGAGACCAGTGTTTCTATTATCCTGAGTTGGTTCAACACCTGAGGCAAAAAATCCATTCGAGTCCAAATCGTAGTCATTATAATCAAACAAATCATACGGAAGACGAATCGATCTAAATGGCTCCGATCTAAGATCCATGACAAGCACGCTGATGGGAGTTTGAGGGGTGATTCCTGGCGCCTGAGAAACAGTAGCAGGGATGGTTACAATTTCTCTATTTAAACCAAATTTAAAGCGAACTTTAACGTGTCTTGAAGCGAGGGAACCGATGTTAATACCAGCTAGATATAATCGACCCGCGAAATTTTTGGGAATCGTTAGTTTTCTAACATAGCTCCCACCTGCGGACTGGCCAGTACCAGTTGAATAAGTAAGATCTGTGGAAAGATTTGGCTCTATGAGGTGTCTTATTTCAACTTTTGGTGGGAGAGAAGTTCCAGAACCAATGGTTGTGTTTGTCTCACCTCCAGCACATTGAGAGCCTAAAGGGCAATTCCCTCCGCTGACTTGAGAGGCAAAATTTGAAGTTGGTAAATCTGATGACAGACAGCCAGAGATGATAAAAATCATCACTAATAACTGACTTAAGATTTTCTTCCCTAATAAAAAATTATCCATGGTCTAAGACCTCAGGTTTTTTATCGGCTTCGGCGATACAAATTCTTAAAATTATTATCACGGAGAAAAATGTTCCGGGAAAGAGGAATGGGCACAAGCCAAATTTTCAGCTACTTACCCACTCTTTATTCATCTTTGACGATTCTAGTCGCCTTAATTCTGAGGCAACTAGACTATTTTAGGGCGCTGTTAAGAAGGACGGCAAGCCTAAGTCCTGCCTGAAAAATTCTCTGCTCCATAAGAGGTACAAACTTATAGCTGTATTCATAAGAAAGCTTCGGCATGGCCTCAGCGGTCACCACAATATCGCTTCGGCAATATTGTTTTACTGTAGAGGGTGAATCTGAAGGCAAAACATCATTTGGGTAAATTGATGCTCTTAATTTTTTTGATTCAAGCGCCCAATCTACCACATCCCCACTCTTCCACGATCGCACATCTTCAATTGATCTACCTTGAGAGACATATTGAGCGAGTTCGCTGAAACTTAGTTTTGTGAAATCTATCATCCCTTCATCCCAAAGTGCATGAAGATTAGTTTCTTTTTTATGAAAAATCACTTTGCATTTATTACCACCCATATCTAACCCATTACCAACATGAAGGGGTTGATGAAGATCTCCAATAAGATGAACAATAAATTTTAGAGCAAAAACTTTTTTATCATCGGATGATTGAGGATCTTTTAAGATCGCCAATTGATCTTTAATTACCGTTAGTAATTTCCCAGAGGAATTCGTTTCGTCATGCTGATGATCTTCATCTTTCCAGTCAGTGTAATGCCAATTGAATGTGTAAGAATAGGTATCCGGCTCAGATTTAATTTCATCTGACCAGTTTGAAACTCGAGAAAGAGAATTTTCACCAAGTATTTTGTAAACTTTAGCTGCAACAAATGGATCGAGAAATTTTTCTGCAACGGCACCTACAGCTCTGTGGCCCGTTGGCCCCCAGGCATAAACTTGAGAGTTTAGAAAAATCATAAGAAAAATTATTTTTTTCATTACTCGATCTCCTCGAAAGTGCCACGTTGTTTATTCTTTCTAAAGTTAGGTACTGTGAAAAGTTTTCCATGAAAAGTGACGTAGTAGGCCGGCGATAAAATTCTCGCAGCAAAAATCGCTTCAATCACATTTTGGGCAGCATCAGAATCATCAAAGCCCAGTGGCTTCATAGCACCAGTGAAAACGACAGGAACAGCAACATCTGGGTAATTGTCATGACAATACTTACTCGTAAGATCCATTGTATCTGTTCCATGAAGAACAATAATTGGTTTCTTTTCTTGCTCGTATTTTTTAATGGAATTTAGAATAAATTCTCTGTCAGTGTCATCCATATACAAAGAATCTTTGGACATGATTTGTTTCACTGAAATCTCAGTGTATGGGAGCCTAAGTTTTTGAAGAATTTTATTTTTTACAATAGTGTCTCGATTTTGAAGGGATCCTTCAAACTCATCATAGATTTTTTCTATCGTTCCTCCAGTTGCAAGAATCTGGAGGTGAAGAACTTCGTTAGACATATTATTTCTTCTACCCTTGACGTTTATGACTTAATAACCATCTTTTTAGGGATATTTACGCTAAATGACAAGACGACAATATGACACCAGTTATGGAGGGTATATGAGTAACCGTAAGGGTTCGATTTCAGTAAAAACTAACGATATTTTTCCCATTATCAAAAAATGGCTTTACTCAGAGCATGATATTTTCATCAGGGAGCTTGTCTCCAATGCGTCCGATGCAATCACCAAAAGACAAACAATTGCGCGCTCACAGGGCCATGAGACTCCTGCCGGGAAAATTAAAATTGAAGTGAATAAGTCTGAAAGAATCATCACCATTGAAGACAACGGCATCGGACTGACCGAATCTGAGGTCGAAAAGTACATTGCTCAATTGGCCTTTTCTGGAGCCGAGGAATTTGTACAAAAAATGAAGGATATGGGTAAAACAAATACGAAAGATGAG
Source organism: Bacteriovorax stolpii (assembly GCA_945862475.1). Taxonomy (GTDB): domain Bacteria; phylum Bdellovibrionota; class Bacteriovoracia; order Bacteriovoracales; family Bacteriovoracaceae; genus Peredibacter. Next base: position 5,149 of record CAMAYW010000093.1, on the reverse strand, counting down.
ATCATCGGAAAATTCGGACTTGGTTTTTACTCAGCCTTTATGGTGGCAGAAAAAGTTGAAGTTGAATCATTATCAATGACTCCTGGCTCTACCCCAACTAAGTGGACTTGCTTGGGTGACACTGACTACACATTCTCTGATTCTCAGAAGAATGAAATTGGAACAAAAATAACTCTCTTTATTTCAAATGATGGTGAGGAATTCCTCGATAAATGGAAATTCCAGGAAACACTAAGCCACTATTGTGATTTTATGCCTTATCAAATCACGCTTAAAGATTTGAATGATAAAGATGCAGTCGAGCAAACAATAAATGAAACGGACCCACTTTGGAAAAAAGATCCAACATCACTTCAGGACGAAGACTATAAAACGTTCTACAAAAAAATGTTTCCCATGGAAGCGGAGCCTCTTTTTTGGCTACATCTCAATGTAGATCATCCATTCACCCTACAAGGGATTCTATTTTTTCCTAAGTTAAATCCAAATAAACCCATCCAAGAAAATGGGATTAAGCTTTATTCAAAACAAGTTTTTGTTTCTGACAATGTAAAAAATGTTGTTCCAGATTTCTTGGGATTACTTAAAGGTGCAATCGATTCAACGGACATCCCACTTAATGTCTCCCGATCTGCACTTCAAGGAGATCCAAACATCAAAAAAATCTCAAATTATATCATTAAAAAAGTTTCGGAATCTCTCAAAAAACTTTTTAATAATGATCGTGAGCGGTTTGAAAAAGTATGGGAAGATATTGTACTTTTTGTCAAATATGGTTGCATGCAGGATGAGAAGTTTGACGAAGTCATGAGAAAATTTGTGCTGTTTAAAAATAGTGACTCCAAACTTGTCACTCTTGATGAATACCAAGCCTCTATCCCAGAAAATGTTAAAGAGAAGCTGAATAATACCTATATCTATTTTGAGAAGAATCTTAGTGATGAATCCTTAAGAAAACAGCTACTCCAGGAAAATATTCAGGTTCTCGAGACAGATCAGTATATCGATCCTCATTTCACACAACATTGTGAATATAAAAAGCTTGGTGAATTAACTTATAAATTTAGTGCTATCGATTCTATTATTGAGACTCTTCTCGAATCGAGTGAAACAACTCCTGATGATATAAAAATCAAGGATTTCTTTAGGCAGGTTCTCATAGGCGATAATAAAGATCTTGAAACGAAACTTGATGTTGAAGTGAAGGGACTTAAAAACGCCTCTTCGAGTGCATATTTTAAAGTCGATGAGAGTATGAAGCGCTTTCAGCAAATGACAAAATCCATGGGACAATCTACATTTGCGATGCCGTTAAAAAAGACACTTATAGTGAACCCAAGAAATCCGCTTATTCAAAATGCATTAAAGATTTGGGAAAAGGGTGAAAAGAAAGAGCTCGCTGAAAAAATTTGTCATCATGTTCAAGACCTCGCCTCTCTTTCGTCAGAAGGGTTAACCTCAGAAGAAAAAGAAAAATTTGTCACAAGATCCCAATCTCTCGTCCAAGAACTTTCACAATTTATAGTTTAAATAAAAGGGCCCTCTTTTTGAGAGGGCCCTATTGATTTTATCTCCATCTTATTTAAATTATCCTACGATATCTTGGTAATCCATGTGCCTGACATGAAAGTTTGATGTACCCGTTTCATCAGCTTTAAATCCTCTTTCTAATTGCTCAATTGGAAGAACTTTTCCATTTTTAATTGATTTCTTATTCCTATGGATTAGTTGATTTTCTTCCTTCTCTTCAGCTTCTTTACATTGAATACATAAATCAGCAGTTGGTCTTGCGATTAATCTGTTATTTGAAATCTCTGTTCCACATTCTTCACACTCACCAAAGGTGCCATCTTCAATTTTCTGGAGAGATTTTTTTACTTTTTTCATGAAAATAGTGTTCCGGGCCTTTAGGCGAAAATCCATTTGATTTTGTTTTTCAACCGAGACAATATCAACCTCATCTCCTTCAAGGCTCACGGGAAAGAGTTTTCCCGCCGAGAGTTCTTCCTCAGACAAGATCTCTAAAAAAAGATTCTTAAATTTTTCTAGGGTTGCCTTTTCCATGAAACTCTCCTTCATTTAGTTTGCAATTTTAAGTTTATTTTTCGATTTCAAATCCTTTAAAACCGAACGCCGATCCATGGCAGGAGACAAGAGGGAGAAGTCCTTTTCAAGATCACTCATCCTTGAGTAACCCCCCTTTCTCTTGGAAACCCTTTGAGCAGGAATCGTGCCAACGAAACTTCTTCGTTATTTCAACAAGTTTTGCGACTGCGTGTTGGGTCGGTCAGTATAAGAGCTTTTAATCAGTAATGCAGCATGGTCAATTTAGCTCCTAAACTGGAGTCAGTTCGTCCCTTTGAAGGGCCAAATAATTCAATTAAACCTTGAGTCAGTTTCACCCTGTAAGATTTTCCGTGAGGAATCACAATTGAAAGGAACTAAGGTAAGAAGAGCTACCATTTTTTTAAAGGATCATTCATATGAAAGCTATTGTAGGTTTTGCAGTGCTATTTGTTTCCATGGCATCATTTGCCAAAAATACTGAAGTTCTTCTTAACAGCGAAAAAGTTGACGTCTCCACTTCAAGTGCAACAGTCATTCGAACAAATGCGACACCGGAGACGGTGGAGATTTCATTTCTTGTCCCCATGGAGAATTCCATTTGTGAACGGTATGAAACAAGAATGGTCTACAGAACATCTGGTATAGACTGCGGTTATGATGTCTTTACAAGAACGATAAATACTGGAAAAAGATGTATACGCACAAATCCACAAGGCGCTTGTCTTCAATGGGCCGACACGTACAGAACTGAAACAGTCCGTCGTCCTAGGTCTTGCATGGTACCAGAATCCTTTTGCGCTCAATATGGTACAGCAACGACTTATGAAAAAGACTCTATGAAAATCAAATTCAAAGATTTACCAGCTCTTGGAGACTCAGAGACAGAAAAATTCACTGTCGCCGCCAGACAAAATGCGTTTGGAAGTGGAAATGTTGTTTATGATGTTAAGCCTCTGGAGACTTTAAGAGAATACAAAGTCACTCAGAAGAAATTCTTATTTTGGAAAAGAGACTTTTATATTGTGGAAGAAAAGTAAATGTAAGGGGCCCAAATGGGCCCCTTACATTTAGACATATTTTTCAGACTTATCTTTTGAAAGAATAATCTCACCCTGATCTCTCAGTTTATGAACCACATCCATGATTTTTTTCTGTGCTTCCATAACTTCGGTGAGGGGTCTAGGCTTTCCCTTTAAAATATCTTCTATATCTCTTTTCATATTTGTGGAAAACATCTCAAGAAGGTGATTAACCGTCTCTTGGTTTGCTCCACGAAGCGCGAGTCCTAAAACATTAAGGTCAATATCCTTCAAAAGTCTTTTCATCATGGTTACGGTTAAATACTGAAGATCATCAAAAGTAATTAAATTTTGTTTTAGTTTCACGGCCATTTCTGGATCACGTCTAGCAATCTCAGCGATGAGTGACTGTTGAGAAGCAAGGTCCAACCCTTGAAGCATTTCGATTGCTTGCTTTAAACCATCGATTTTTTTATTCATTTATGCTCAAGATATTTTTCAGGTTTTGAAAGATGACTCTTTACATAGTCGCTGATGGCATCCTCGAGTGCCATGAATTTGAATTTCGGAAGGGCTTTCTTAAGCTTCCCCATCTCTGCCTGAGTAAAGTATTGATATTGGTTTCTTAATTCTTCTGGCATATCGATAAATTTAATTTTAGGTGCAAGTCCCATCGCTTGAAAGGTTCCTTTCACTAGATCATGAAAACTTCTCGCCTCACCCGTCCCTAAATTGTAAATACCAGATAAAGCGGGCTTCTTTTTACCAGCGTCGATCAATTCTATCATGGCCCGGACGACGTCCTTTACATAAACAAAATCTCTTAGCTGCTCTCCATCTTTGTAATCTGGGTGATGAGATTTAAAAAGTTTTACCTCACCCACTTCTCTTATCTGATTAAAAGATTGAAAAACGACAGAACTCATTTTCCCTTTATGATATTCGTGTGGCCCAAAAACATTAAAAAACTTAACACCAAACCAGACCCTAGGTTTTTTCTTTTGTTTGAGAATCCATTCATCACTTAATTGTTTTGAATAACCATATTTATTCAAGGGTCTTAATTGAGAAATCCCTTTATGGTCATCTGAATAACCTTGCTCTCCGGCACCATAGGTGGCCGCACTTGAGGCATACACAATCGGTATGTTTTTTGAAGCCGCAAGAGTTAATAGTTTATTAGTGTATTCGGTATTATTCTTATAAAGAAAATCCATGTTCAGTTCGGTGGTATCTGAACAGGCCCCCATATGATAGATCGCCTTTAGTCCACCCTGCTTTTTCCAAATCGGATGTTCAAAGAGATCTTCGACTTGAAGGAAGGAATCATATTTCAATCCTCTAAGATTTCTCCACTTTTCCCCAGCCTCGAAATGGTCGCACACAATGATATCTTGGACTCCCCTCGAGTTAAGTTCTTGAACAATTACACTTCCGATAAATCCTGCGGCACCAGTGACCAAAATCATTGAAATTCCTCTCTAAGTTAGACATCCTCATCATAATCACAAACGTGGTTTTAGTCATCATTCCTCATTTCTAAGTTTTTTTAATAGGCTGCGTGTCAATAACCTTGGAAAATCCCCCTTTTTAGGTTAAATAAGTCCATCTTTTTTAAGGAGTTTTATGAACGTCGATGGTTGGATGATTGAGGAATCTTTTCGTAATACTTTCGCCATGGGGTTTAAAATTAAGGCCCATCTTCACTCGGAGCAATCCAAATATCAAAAAATAGATGTCTATGACACTGAATCGGTTGGAAGACTTCTTCTTCTTGACGGCAAAACAATGGTCTCTGATAAAGATGAATTTGTTTATCATGAAGTCGTTTCCCACATTCCCTACATGGTTTCACGTCAGTGCAAAAATGTTCTCATCATCGGTGGCGGTGATGGTGGCGTCGTTCGCGAATTCGTAAAGCATCCAGATATAGAAAGAATTGATCTAGTTGAAATCGATGAAAGAGTAATCGAAGTTTCTAAGCTCTATTTTCCAGATTGCACCAGCGGCTTATCTGATAAGAGAGTACGCGTCCTGCCTCAGGACGGTTTTGCTTTTATCAA
>CAMAYW010000092.1 GCA_945862475.1 Bacteriovorax stolpii | reverse complement strand
AAGTAACTCCACCGTTTTGAGATTTCGATACACTGTTGCGGAAAATGATGTCGACGACGATGGAATTGTGATTAATGTCCCTCAAATCTATATTGGAATTAATGAATCAATTAAAGACTCAGCTGGAAATATCGCGGATGTGGATTTCCCTGCAACTCTCCTCACTCATCTTAAGATAGATGCTAAACACCCTTCTGTAACAAGTGTTGTTTTGCCTTCAGCTGGAAATTACGGAATGAATTCAAATCTGACATTTAAATTAAATTGGGATGAAGCAGTTACTATTACAGGTATCCCAAAGCTGAGCTTTTTTATTGGAGAGACTTTCTACGCAGCTTCATATGTTGCAGGATCTTCTACTTCTACACAAAGTGTCTTTCAACTGACTCTATCGATGAGTGGTGTTTCTTCAACTTCATTTGATCTTTCTTCGGTTATTTCATTAGAAAGCGGAGTTCAAATCAAAGACTCTAATGGGAACTCTGCCAATCTAAACTTTACCTCTCCTGCCATCACTGGGATTGAGATTAATACGATAAAACCTGCGGTGACGACCATAACGACAACGAACAATGGTCGATACAAAGTAGGAGATATCTTAACTTTCAACATTAGGTGGAATAAAGGAATTATCGTTTCTAACCCTGGCCAATTTAATCTTAAAATCCAGGTCGGTTCAAGCTTAAAAGATGCTCAGTATAAACCAGCGCTGAGTTCTCCTACTACAGGTATAAGTGTGCATCAATACACCATTGTTGCAGGTGATACAGACACTAATGGGGTTGCGGCGCAAGAGATTCAAGTATCTCCTCCAATCAAGGATTCATTTAATAATGAAGCTGTCATAACTTTTCCAGCAACCCTGTTTCCTCTAGTTATTGTAGATACCACCGCTCCTAGTATTAATCCTGATATTTCAACAACGGTTTTATCACTCAGAGCTAATCAAACCATGTACTTTGGAATTGTTTTTAATGAGGCGGTTAAATATACTGGCTCCCCCTATATAGATATTGTCGTGGGGTCAACGACGAGACAAGCCTATGTCACTTCTGGAAATGGAACAAACGTCCTTAACTTCTCTTATACTGTTCAGTCGGGCGAGACAGATACAGATGGTGTGTGGATTCAGAGCCCTGTTAATTTAGGAACAGGGGGATCCATATTAGATCTCGCGGGTAATGCGGCTACAGACTTAACATTTACGTCGAAAGTAACAAATTACAAAGTCGATACAACGATTCCAAGTATTGTTGAGAGCGTTGCGAGTGATAATTTAACAAGAACGGCTCTAGATAACTATTTTATTCCAGGTAATATTATGGAATTTTCTGTTGAATTTAGTGAAAAAATGATTGTTTCAGGAAGTCCTAGGCTAGTTTTGAATATTGGTGGAGTGACAAGATTTGCTGATTATAACGAATCGAATTCTACTGATCTCGAGAAAAAATTTAGATACCAAATTGATTCAGGAAATACTCTTCTCGATTTAAATGGAATTACAGTTTCAAACACAATCGATCTTAATGGAGGGGCGATAACAGATATTGCAGGAAATAATCCTACTTCATACTCCTTTACCTATACTGAAGTTGACTATGTTTATTTTAATAACATCGTTTCAAGATATCACATAAAGTCTGGCGATTATACTGGAACGACCCCAGTACTCTCTCAATTAAAAGATGTCACCGGTAATGGAAATGATCTCACACAAACTGTGTCTGCTAACCAACCAACTTTTTCACTCACTGGCTTTGGTACAAAAAATACTGGTTATACTAGATTTTCTAGTAATAACTTTTTAAAAGCGACAACCGATTTAAGTTTTTCACATGCTTTTTTTGTTCTGAAAACTCCTATTTTCTCAACAGGGAATCAGACATATGGACTCTTTCATAATTTTAGTAATGACGCAAAGTTTACTCTGAACTCTTCATCACCAACTTCAAAAAGCTTGGGCTTTTCAACAAACGCCAAAGCAAAGTTAAATAATGGAACATTTAACACTACTGCTATGACTAGTATTTCTGGTACGAACTTATGGCTTAACAATTCAAACTACATTCTTGTCGCTCAATTCTCAAGTGATATCTTTCTTGAAATCGATTCAATGATAGGGGCAAGCTGGGAATCTACTCTCATGGATAGTTTTGAGGGAGATGTTGCTGAAATTATTTTTTCCAACGGTCCACTAAACGATACTCAAATCAATCTGATCCGTGATCAGTTAAACGACATCCACGGGATCTACTAACTCACTCAACTACTCTCCCATTTGAATTTTTTCTTAACGTGTTATGATAGTTGAATGAAGCTTTTTGCTCTCCTGTTTTTATTTATTTCTTTCACAACGATTTCGGCCCATGCCTTTGAGCTCATTGTGATTCAAGCGGTTTCTGAAACCAAAAAAACCTTCATCACAAGAAATGGTAAACGCCAAGGAATCCAACCTGGTGCCACGGGAACATTCACTGCTGAGGATATTTCTGTTCTCGCGAAAGCGATCAATGTCTCTGGAAATTTCACGCAGTGGCAACTCATAAATTCAGATGCCATTTTTCCCTTCGAGAAAGGCGCGATCATCACTTACTACTCGGCCACTGAATACATCTGGGCCCTGGCCCCAGAGGTTGAGCGAAGAAAATATATTAAAAGCCAAATCCGCACTCCAAAAAGCTCCCTAGTCTTTAAAGGGGCGATCAGCCGAGGATTATCTGAAACAGTTTCTGAAACCACGGCGACCACTCCGACTCGTGGTGGTTACATGGGTGAAATTTATTATGAGCGAGACTTATTTGGTTATCTCGCTTTCGATGTGGGTCTACGCTATGAGCGTGAAGTCATTAATTACAGTGGCGCTTCACTCATTACTCAGAGAAATCTCGCCATTATTGATCTCTTATATTATTTTGAATTCTTTCCTGATTATATTTCAGGAGGCCAGTTCTTTTTAGGGGCAGGCATGGGTTATGGACTCTCCAATACATCCACCGTGGGTCTTTCTCAATCTGGTCCAGTCTCACTTCTACCTACGGTTAAAATAGGGATTAGTTTTCCTTTTAACGACAACTGGGGCTTTATTTTAGATGGGGCCTCAGAGAGTTTAAGTACGAAAGAAGAGCAAGAAGATGGAAACATTCAAACAACGAATCAGACGAATTTTAAAGTAGGGTTTGGACTCAGAAGAACTTTTTAATGAAAAAAAAGGGGGCCATTGGCCCCCTTATCTATTACTTACCATTTTTAGTAAGACCAATTTCTTCCAGACGAATTTTTAACCAATCATTTGAATTAATCGCCTCATACTTCTCCCCTGTCCCACGACAAGATGGGATACAAGAAAGAACTGTATCTGGATTAGGATGCGTAAAGAACGGCATTGAATAGCGGTTCTTAGAAGCATCATCAGGGTTTACCACTCTGTGAGTTGTTGCAGGAATGACATCATTAGTGATTCTTGAAAGCATATCCCCTGAATCAACCACAAGCTGCTTTTCATTACACATAACTGGTAACCACTTCCCATCACGATCAAGAAGCTCTAATCCAGCAGAAGTAGCTCCAACCATCACTGTAATGAGGTTAATATCTTCGTGAGCAGCTGCTCGAACGGCATTCTTTGGAGCATCTGCACTAAGAGGTGGGTAGTGGATGGCACGAATAATCGAGTTACCATCTTGAAGCATACTGCGGAAATAAGTTTGTGGCACATCAAGAGCAAGGCCCAATGAATCTAGAACAACCATAGAGGTCATATCCATTCCGTTGTAAAGCTTAAGCATCGTATCTTTGAATTCAGCGATCTCAGTTGGCCAAAGGTTTTCTGGAAAAAACTTTCTGAATTTATCTTCATTGACTAGAGTCTCACGTCCCACGTGCCAGAACTCTTTAAGGTCAGGGTATTTAGAGTCTTTAGCGTGTTCAACTCCAAACGCTGTATAACCGCGCTGGCCTCCGCCTTCTTTACAGATATATTTTTTCTTTGTTTCAACAGGAAGATGGAAAAACTCATGAGCAAGATCATATGCTCTTTGAGTTGTTTTATGGTCTACAGGATGATCAACAAGGATAATAAATCCGTAATCTTTTAGACCTCTAAAGAGTTCGTTCGTGAACTTCACTTTATCGTTATTCGTTCCGTTTAAAAAACTCATCAAGCTTAGTTCTGGTACTTTACGAATGGCGTCCATATGGGCCCTCCTTAATTATTGAGATATATCTAAATAATCCTGAATGACGGGGTAAGTCTAAGAAAAAAATTAGATCGTTCCTAGCGATTAAATACCATAAAAAATTTACAGGGTTTTATAAGTAAAACTTATATTATCGGACCTTCGTCTGAAGCACTTGGGAGGTCTTATTCCCCTGAATGAGAGAGGGTGCAAAGGGAATGAGTGCCTTAAGCATTCGAAGGGTGGGAACGGCCTTTTCCATTCCTTCAAATTTTGTAGACACTTCAAGGATGCACTCTTGTCTAAATCGCCAAACTTCGATTGTAGGGCGTTTTTTAAAAAAGGAATCTGGAGTTTTAAGTTTCCATCTAAATGCGCTAACTTTGACTTCTCTTAAGTTTGAAAGAGCTGGAGGAGTCAATTGAACCATCTTTAAAAATGCATCGTGCTCTTTTGTCAGATTACTTCCCGAGGATTTAAACGAACAAGTAGAAACAAATTTAGGCTTAGTCTTATCGTAAATGACATCAGCTTCACACTTAAGTTCTCCATGAGATGATGACGAAAGCTCGGAGTAAATATCCTCTTCTACCATGACCATTTGATCCCGCGATGGACGAAATTTTAAAGTAACATCATCTTCAAGATTTGATTTTTTTCGATAACGGTAATTAAGACCTAATTCAGTTAATTTATTCCCTTCTGTTTCAAAGAAAATCACCTCTAGAGACTCTTCACTTTCTTTTGGAAGTTGATCCAAAATAGAACAAGGGTAAATGATCTTGACCTCACCAGAATTAATGGGAACGGGAATAAGGGCCCCGTAGGACGATGTCGTTAAAAGGACCAGGATGAGGAATATTTTCTTCACGTGCCTCAATTACTATAAATTCATGACTATTGAAAGATGGTGTGAAAAACTTGCAGGCTACTGAAACATCATGGTTCCAAGTCTAATCCAATCAGATTTTTCTCTGACAGCAATTTTATAGTCTTGGCTCATACCCATAGAAGTTTCTAGTTTAATATTCAGTTCATTTTGAAGTTTTTCTTTTTCAACCTGAAGGTCTTGAAAACATCTACCGGCCTCTGCCTCAAAATTATCTGTCCTAAGAGTTCCCATGGTCATGAGACCCTTAAGCTTTAGTTTACTGCACTTAAGAAGAAGTTCTGCACTGGCTTCAAGTTCTGTGTAAGTCTCAAAACCAGATTTTTCAGCTTCGTGTGAGGTATTAAACTGAAGAAAAACGAACACCTCATGAGCGAGTCGCTCTTGTGCTTTTATCATCTTTTCGACTAACTCTCGATCATCAACAGAGTGGATGGCAAAGAGATTTGAAACAGAAAAGAGTTGATTCACTTTATTAGTTTGGATGTTTCCAATCATGTGCCATCGAATTTCAGGACAATCTTTCTGAAGCGAATATGATTTTTCTAAGAGTTCCTGAACTCTATTTTCACCAAAATCGCGATGTCCAAGTTCATAGTAAATTTTAATATCTTCAATACTTCTTGTTTTTGAAACAATAAGAAGATGAGTTTGACCTAACTCAGATTTAACGATTTTTAATTTTTGGGCGAAGAGATCTTTTTGAGTCAAAGCTCACTCCTCTTCACCCTTAGATTTCTTTTTCTTTTTAAGACTGATCGTAGCCTTTATTTCGAAGTCATACTTCTCTAAAATTTTATCAATTTCTTCACCAAGATCAATTTTATCTAAATAGGTCTTAAGTTCGTTTTTAACACCGGCGACAAATTCAGTTTTTGTATTTTTTGCATTTTCAACAAGGCTTCCGACGATATCTTTGGGAAGAGGAACATCTTTTAAAATGGCCCTTACACCTTCTTCCGTCATAAATGCAGCGGTAACTCCGGTAGTGAGAACTTTCTTTAAAAGACCTTCGACTTTTCCGTCTTTATCGCGATCATCAGTCATTATAGGCTCGCTGCTTTTTTAGCAAAAGCTTTCATGGTTAATGGAAGATTCGTATTCACGAGAGTTTTTTCAATAAGACCTAAGCCTGGGAGAAATCCTTTGAATTCAACTTCAAGAGAATAAGTGACTTCGGTTCTTGCTTGTCCTAGGTCCTTCAATGTCCACTTACCATTATTAATTTTCATCATGTCTCCTGAAACCAGTGACCAGTTCACTTCTTTGTTAGGAGTATGATTAAGCTTAATTGTATAGGAAATCTTCTTAATTAAATTTAAGTTCATCGTTACTGTTGCACCATCAGCGGATTCATTTTTAATCTCAACTGACTCTACGCCATCAACGAACTGCGGATAAGATTTATAATCAATAATCGCCTTGTAAAATTTATCTGCGGGTACGTCAAAAATTTCTTTTTTTTCTGCTTTTGCCATAAAAAATCCTTTTTAGTAGCGTGGTTTCTTATCAAAATGATGTTCAGCTCTGATATGTCTAATTGTACCAGATTCCGAACGCATCACAATAGAGTGAGTATAACAACCCCATGATTTAAAAATAACTCCATCTAAGAAATTTCCTGTTGTCACACCTGTGGCGCAGAACATGAGATTTCCCTTAGCAAGTTCATCAATTTTAAATACGCGGTTAATGTCTTCAATTCCCATTTTTCTTGCTCTTTCAATTTCACCTGGATTACGTGGCTTTAAAATTCCTTGAAACTCTCCACCAATACACTGGAGGGCAGCGGCCGCGATCACACCTTCTGGTGCTCCGCCAATACCAAAGAGAATATCAACTCCAGAATTAGGATTCGCAGTCGCAATAGCAGCAGAGACATCTCCATCACCAATGAGATTGATTCGCGCACCAGCAGCACGGATTTCTTCTATGAGATCTTTATGACGAGGTCGATCTAAGACAATCGCCGTAAGATCGGCCACTCGACATTTTTTCGCATCTGCGAGACGCTTAAGATTTTCAGTTGGAGTTTCTCTGATATCAATGACACCTCTCGCCTCTTTTCCAGCTGCAATTTTTAACATGTAAGTATCAGGAGCATGAAGAAGATTACCTGCTTCACCGATCGCCATGACGGAAATTGAATTGGGTCCACCGTGCGCACAAATCGTTGTGCCCTCAAGCGGATCAAGAGCAATTTCAAGTTTAGATCCTTTTCCAGAGCCTACTTTTTCACCAATATAGAGCATCGGTGCTTCATCGCGCTCACCTTCACCAATAACCACGGTTGCATCACAATCAATAGAGTCGAGCATGGCCCTCATAGCATCAACGGCTGCTTGATCAGCTGCCTTTTCATCCCCTCGACCCATAAGTCTAGCGGAAGCAATGGCGGCCATCTCTGTTACACGAACAAATTCCATAGCGAGGTTACGATTCATAGCTCAATCTCCAATGAAGAATATTTCGCATGAATCATACCCTGAATGATAAGGATGATGAAGTCTTTAGCTTAATTGACGCATAAGAAATGTTTTTGCCTCTGCTGGCAAAAGATCCTCGGAGACGTGGCCTATAAGATTTTTGACTCTTTCAAGCTTTTCTAGGTCAATATTTTGATCAATTTGGAAAACCCATTCATCTTCAGTGAGAAGTGGTGAATCCACATTCCTCTTTGACAAAATTCGTCCGGTTTTGAGTCCAACCCCATCTTCCCATTCAACAAAAGTTTCCATGAAAAGAATTTGAGATTTCGCCATTTCACCATCCCCATGCTGCCACACGAAAACTTCTACTGGACCATCGGATCGAAGCCAATATTTTAACCTTGCGGGAATTTCTAACCCACCATCAACTTTATGAAGTGGCTTTAATCTTTTAACAATTTCATCAATATTTAAAAAATGTTGAACCTTTTCTAAGATCTCTCTTTTCTTTGCAAATTCAACACCTAAGCGATTAGCGGTATGCCACTTTACAGTTCCAACGATATCTAAATTTTTTCCTAACCAATGAATGTGGCCTTTCAAAGTATGATCCTCTTTAAAACCATGCCCATCCTCTTTCAAAGAAAGCTGCATCCCTGAGTAAGAAATGTCCTTTATTTCATATACCCTAGTGTTATCATCGGGCTTAAATGTTAAATAACAAAACGGAAACCGAGGAAGAACTCTCTTCTC
>CAMAYW010000091.1 GCA_945862475.1 Bacteriovorax stolpii | reverse complement strand
AGATAAAAATGTGGTTCATTTTCAGTACCATGTTGCGCATGAATCATGGATACACCCAAAACCTCACCCGCTTCATAATCCTCAAGGACAAAGATGTAATAATTTTTGGAGAAATCAGAGCTGGGATGTTTAAAACTCTTAATGGAGCTGTCAATTTTTGAACTAATTAACTCTTCATCTGAAGGAAGATTAATAAAGTTCATGATATTACTTAATTTAAATAAATCTTTTAAATCTTTATGTTGAACAGATCTCAAAACAAACATTTAAAACTCCCGTTCTATCACTTCTTCAAGTTTTTCCAAGGCACTTAAAGAGAATGACCATGGTAACACAAGAAGATAAGTATTATCGACCTCTGATCCTAAGAAACCAGAGTTTTCAATTTTCTTCGCAACTATATTCAAAGGATAATAACCACAATACTCTTGCCCCTGTAGAAGGTTCTTTTCTAGCAGTATTTTTTTTAATCTAGTATGAAATCTTGGCCACTTTCCGTTTGTCCCCCAGAGTTCAGGACTCAGTGCGTAGTTTAACATTTGGGGAAGAACGTGATCGCAGAGTTCGTTTTTTGCTTCAAGCTCCAATGGGTCTTTAGAAATAACGACGGCCCCGAGCTCATTAAAATCGATGATTGCTTCAGTTTTCTTTTCACTTAGGAATCGATCTATCATCCAAGGTTTTCCAACCAAGTGAAGAGAGATTTGTGGATATTTATTTTTGGCAGCCGCTAGATCCTTGAAGCATTCATAATTCCAGTCCGGAATGCTGAATCTAGGAGCCTCTTGCTGTGGGTTATTTTGAAACTGAAGTTGTGCCCATAAAACTTTTGGGTGAGTCAATGGAGAAATGGGACCATTAAGGGATAAATCTTGTGAATTGGGCCCATGCCCAAGTTTTAAAAGTGCCTCAGAAAACTGACTCTCAATTGTCCTCAGTGTCATGTGGACGTAATCCTTGATTTCTTCTCGAACGGTAAGGGATAATACCCAAACCTTTTGGAGGATACTACTATCGAAGACGTGTTGAAAACAGTTGAGAAACTGTATAGCGAAAAGGACTATTCTGGGGCCTTTAAGTTATTAGAAAATTCGGCCAACAAAGTGAGCAAAGGACTTTGGCACTACAATATGGGTAGTGTCTTAGCTAAATTAGAAAAATTTCCAGAGGCAAGGTATCACCTTTTAATGTCTGAGCGTCACGGATTTAGTTCACAGGAGTTGAATCTCAATCAAGAACTCGTAGAAACGAAATTAGGTGTTACAAAATTAGAGTCCCCTTTAACTTTGACGGATTACATCGCTCGTGGGGGGATGATCGGATCTCAGGGATATTTCACTACCATCGCCCTTTTGGGCATCGTGATCTCAATTTGGTTAGCAAGAAAGAAAGATCAATTAAAAGCTGCGATCTTTTTTCTTCTTTGCTCCTTAAGCTTTGTTGGATTAAATTTTTGGATTGAGAATTGGGAAAAATATATTGTGATTGGCCCCAAGGTTATTCAAGAGGGACCTTCTTCTATTTTTAGAGAAAAGGGTGAAATTCCTTTGGGAGTTATGCTCATTACTCAAGAAAAAGAAGACTGGATCAAAATCATTTACCCTTCACGCTTTGAAGGGTGGACTAAACGAAATGGACTCAAGGAGCTCAAATGAGTTATGAAAAGGAAATGGCAGAAAAATTGGCCAAAGGTGAATCATCGGGGGACAAGCTTGATATTCCACTTCTAAAATATCTTTGGGATGCAAGTCCTGTTTCCTATCTTACGTCCAAAGAAACGTATCATGATTTTTTTAAAAAAATATCTGTCTTAAGTTCATTTACAGATAACGAAGTGAGACTCTTCACTAAATTTCTTCATAGAAGAGAATTCCAGGCAAATGAAGTTGTCTTTCGACAAGGAGATACAGGATACGGGTTTTATTTTATTTTTGCAGGTGCAGTTAATATTTACACCAATCACAATCGCGAGGCCAATGATCAGGGTGATCTAGTGATTAAACTAGAAAAACGCCAATATTTTGGAGAAATGGGGTTATTGGAAGAATTTAATCGCAGAACGGCAACGGCGGTTGCCGCCGAAAATACGATTCTTCTTGGGATTTTTAAACCAGACCTCGAACAAATGTTAGAACTTCATCCCGTTCTTGGTGCAAAATTTTTAAGAGAAACAGCACTGATTATGGCGAACAGAATGGGGCAACTAACAAAAGAAATTGTTGGACTAAAGAAAAAAATTAAAGAAATCGAACAAAGAATATGAATCGAAATCAAAAGATAAAACTTTATTTGTTTTTATTTCTACTTTCAGTGGCCGTTATATTTGCGATTGTCTTCCCACGTTTAACGATGCCATTTGGATTTGCATATATTATTTATCTTATATCTAAACCTCTTACTATTAGACTCACGACAGGAAGTAAGAAACAACGACTGAGTTATTTCTTAATGATTTTTGGAGCGTCTTTATTCTTAGTGATGCCTCTTGTTGCTACACTTTATAATGTAGACACTGATTTTGTTTCCTTTAAAACAGAAATTTCACAAGCTCAGAAAGTTCTTCAGGATAAATTTTTTGCTTTCAAAATTAAAGTCTTTGAAGAGTATGGGTTCAAAATAAATATTGATCCTATTAGCTTTATTATGGCAAAGCTTGAAGGGCTTGGGACTGATCTTTTAGGACAATTTCCTAATTATCTCTCAGTCCTTTTCGAGTGGTTATTATTAGTTCCTCTTTTTCTATATTTCTTTTTTGTAGAAAGTCAGGATCTAAGTCGCGATCTTTTAGAGGCCGTACCGAACCCCATTTTTGAGAAAAGCTATGTTCTTTTTTCTCAATTCAATACAAAGTTTGGTGAATATATTATTGCAAAATTTATTGAGGCTACGATCCTCGGGTCAATTGTGACTTTGGGATTACTTGTGATTGATTTCCCTTACGCATTTATTCTTGGGCTCCTTGCTGGTGTGACGAATATACTGCCTTACATTGGCCCTATCATAGGAGTTGTACCGGCCATTCTGATTGCTTTTTTATCGAAGGACCCAAACGTTTCTATGGTTGGTATGCTTGTTGTGTTTTCTTTAGCAAATCTCATTGATATGATTCTTGTTTTTCCACTTTTGGTTTCTAAAATTGTAAACCTCCACCCTGTGATAGTGGTCGTGAGCATCATCATAGGGTCTCAATTGGCAGGAATTGTAGGAATGATCGTGATAATTCCATTTATTGCTTTTTTCAAATTATTATTTAAGGAAATCTACAAAGATTTATCGGTCCACTTATGAAAATCCTTATTTCACTTTTAATGATTCTACTCGTGTCATGTTCGACTGATAAGCCAGACGGTAAGACAGAGGCTGAAATTTTATATAAGGAAGCTTTAGAGCTCATGGAGGCCGATCGATTCATTTTAGCGACTGAAAAGCTAAATCTTATTAAAACTCAGCACCCTTACTCCTTTTACGCAACTCCAGCTGAGCTCCTTCAGGCAGATGTCCTCTATCTTCAGGAAAACTATATTGAGTCTGCAGCCGCCTATCTTTTATTTAGAGATTTTCATCCTAGGCACGAAAAGATTCCGTACGTTGTCTTCAGAATTGCCGAGTCCTACTTTGAACAAATCCCAGACACTATTGATCGCGACCTAGAGCCAGCCTTGGAATCAATCAAATACTATGAAGAAGTGATTCAAAAGTATGGGGATAGTAGCTATAAATCGACTGCCGAAAAAAAGGTCAAGAAGGCAAAGAGCATGTTGAGAGAAAAAGATGTTTATATAGCTGATTTTTATTTTAAAACGAAAGAGTTTTCCGCCGCAAGGTATTGGTATTTGGATATTCTTGAAAATCATAACGATACGAAAACACGAAATCACTCCATGTTTAGGACTATTCTCGCCACTTCTGAGTTAAAAGAATGGCAGCCTTGTGTTGATTATGTTGAAAAGTTTTACCAATTGGTTGATAAAGAGCAGCAGAAAGAAATAAAATTAGTGAAAGAGAAATGTCAGAAAAAACTCTAAGCCTGGAGATCAATTTGGAAAACGTCAAATTAAGCGACCTTCTAAAAAAAGCCAAAGAAGCCTTCCAAAAGAATGATCTTAAAACGTCAGCCCTTTTTTTAAATGAAATTATTGAACAGAATCCGAATTCAACTGAGGCTTTTTTCTATTTGGCCAACGTCTTTCATGTAAGGGGCGAACTCGGAAAGGCGATAAAGGCGTTTAGCCGCGTTTTAGAGCTAGATCCCAACCATACGGACGCTGCTATCTCATTATCAGTTATTTACAATGATATTGGTAAGTATGAAGAGGCGAAGGCCATCTTTGAAAAAGCGAACAATCAGGTCAAAAATAATCTTCAACAAGGTGTTTCTGATCCACATTTGAATAAGAAGTTTTCATTAAAACATTACGAGCTTGCAGAAATGTATGCTTCTTATGGAAGAGCTGACGAGGCACTTTTTGAATACAATAAAGCATCTACGCTAGATCCAGATAATTTAGAAATAAGAATTAAAATTGCTAAAACCTACACGAAAAAAGGTTTTACCTCTAAAGCCTTTGATGAGTTAAAACGACTTAAGAATGAACATCCTGGGTACATGCCAGGTCGAATTGCGATGGGTCTATTGTTCTACGGAAACGGAAACATCATTGAGGCGCAGTCGGAATGGCAAAATGTATTATCTCGTGAACCTAGTCATCCTGAGGCCCTCATGTATCTGCAGCTCTCACGAGGAGCTACCGAAACAACAATTAATTTTTAGTATTCATTTTGAGCTAATAAAAAAGCCCTCTTTCGAGGGCTTTTTTATTTTAGATTGTTTTATTAGAGATTACTGAGCTTCGAGTGTTCTAGTGTTATTTAAATTAACATTAGTTGTTTTAAAGTCACCAGCTTCAAGAGCAATGCTAGGTTCATAAGATGTTCTTCTAGCATCATCAGAAGAGAAATTGACGATAAACATTTTTAACTGTTTATACATTTCATGTTTTACTGAAAGTTTTGAATCTTGAAGAACGATTTGTTTTGCAACTTTTTTATTCGAGTTGATCACAACCGGAGCTTTAAGATTTGCAGACATCTCAGTCACGTTCGCTGGGATTGTTAAAATAGAGTAAAGCTTAGCGTTTTGTAACGAATCAAGCTCTAGTCCATTAAGGTCAGCAGGAAGAAGTTTTGCAATATAATCTGGTTTGAAAATCTTTGGCTCGATGATTGGGAAAGCAACCTTCTCATCTTCAGTTGATTGAAGCCATAAAATAAGAGTGCTGTCACCTGGATCAACAACGAAATACTTTTTGAGATTTTCAAAACCCAAGAGACCTTCTGCAAAGGTTACGATGTCATTCGGGTTAACTTCAAGTTCCCCAAAACGAGTGGTTTTGATTTTCACGGATGCCTCCAAAATGAAATGGTAAGGTATTCTTACCATAGCACTATGATGGTATCAGTCAAAGGAATAAATGATCAAGGAGGAAAAATATTTCTACTTTTTCTTTAGTTCTTCACCGAGTCGCGCAATATCAGACATGTTTGCCTGTACCGCTTCAGTGTTTTGATCTTGGATTGCCTGATAAACTTCTTCTCTGTGGATTTTTGTCTCTTTTGGAGCCTTGATTCCCAATCGAACTTGTTTACCCTTAATTTGAACAACAACAATTTTGATATTGTCGTCTATGGCAATGCTCTCTCCTAGCTTCCGTGTCAGAACCAGCATGGTTGATCCTTGTCCTTCGTGTCAAGAATTTGACTAACTTAATAAAGTTATACTGCGGTGAGATTTATTACAGGTTGGGGGGGAAATGCAAGAAAAATTTAACAAGAAAGTTAAGATATTGTAAGAATTTCTTATTTCAGGAAGTCCATCAGGCTCGTGTTCATAAGTTTAGAACTGGCATTATAGGTTGCTTTTAAGACATTTTGCTCTTTTTGCAGATCAGCAAAAAGCTCCGTTACATCGGCATCCTCAATTCGACTCTTTTGAGCTTCATTAACGAGCTTTGTTTTTTCAATATTTGTTTCAGAATTGGTAATTGTATTAGTGATCGCCCCGACCTGAGCTCTGAATCCAACCATTCTCTCAATAGATGAATCCATTCTTTCAAGAAGCCCCTGAATGAGCTGCGGATTGTCTGTCACCATAGCATTCTCAAGTGCTCGAAGTTCGTCGAAGACACTCGATTGAACCTCAACGGACTCAGTGCTAGCGGGTTTTCTCATGATCGCAACATGAGGGTCGATATCTGGTCTTTGTTGATCTAGGTCCAGATCAGATTTTTCTAATTTCTTATTTAGATCACCATAGAACAATTCATGGCCAGTGATGTTTACAGGAATATAAACATCTTTATTAATCTCAATATTGATTTTATTTTTATCACCAAGATATTTACCATCTTGATCAAACGGTCTTGTGAGTACTTTCTGGCCTGCGAACAAAAAGCGATTCCCAATTCTTTTGTTCGAAAGACTAAGCATTTGCTGTCTTATTTGATGAATCTCTTTGGCAACACCCTGACGAATCTCTGGTGCGTAGATAGTGGAAGCTTGTCCAATGGCAAGTTCCTTCGCCTTAGATAAGAGATCAGTCATTTCCTCGAGAACATCTTCTGTATAGGCCAGCTGAGTTTGAGCAAAATTAATATTTCGCATGTACTGGCCAGCATCGATATTTTGCGAGCGAATAGCGAGCAATTCAGCATTCCCAACTGGGTCATCAGAAGGTTTATTCATTCGCTTTAATGTTGAACCTTTCAATTGTAATTCTTCCAAACGCCCTTTCGTTTTACCTACAGCGTAGTTGATCGAATGAATTGAACTGTTTTCCGATACTCTACTCATTTATATCCTATGGGAGTAATCCCAAAACTGCTTTAAACATTTCATCAGATGCCCTCATCATTTTCGCTGATGCTTCGTAGGCATTCTGGTACTTAATCATATTGGCCGCTTCTTCATCTAAAGAGACACCTGAAATTCTTTCTTTAAAGGACTTAGCTTGCGCAAGAATTCCTTGAGATTGTTCCTGATCAATCTTTGATTTTCCGGCCTGTAATCCGATATTACTCACCGATTTTAGATACTGTTCTTCAAAAGTTGTCGTTCCAGATCCAAGAACCTTCTCATGCTGAAGCTTAGAAATAGCTAGGGCAACACGGTTATCGCCAGGCTTATTCGCTTCAAGTGCCGTCGCAATATTATTAGCATCAGATTCCACTTCGTCAGATAAATTGATGTATTCAGCAGCACGATTAAGATCGAGAGGTTCTTTAAAGAAATTAATCCCAGTGACTTTTTGAGGAGCTGCGCCTGGAACTGGATTTCCTTGTGAATCGACAGGAACGGGATGGTTGGCAAATCCGCGTCTATGAATAGAGTTCGTAGCTAAAACAAGGCCGTGAGCAAGTTCATCAAGTTGCTTTTCAAGACCCGCCAGCTCATCGCTTCGAGTTTTTAATTGTGCGCCTAATGCCCCACCTTTAATTTTATCTGTAATAGCATGACTCGGTCTCGAGGCAAAAAAGATTTCGGCTTCACCACGTTCAGTGCTTGCCTTACCATCTTTTGCCCGTGATCCAGCTTGAAGTGCTTGATAGTTTCCACCAGAAACAATGGAGCCTACGCCCTCAATACTGACGTTATACTGGCCTTTTTCATCTGTGTAAGTGGTTAGAGGAAAATATTCCGTCAGTGAACGAATAGCGATATCTCGCTGGTCGCGTAGATCATTGGCCATCGCTCCGGCCACTTCTTCAGTCGCAATCTCTCTATTAAGTTTTGCGACGGTTTTACTTAAGAGGTTGATATGATCCACGCCTTGAGTCACTTTAGAGCTAATTCCAGATCTAATATCATCTAAGTTACCGCGGATACGGTGAAAATCATTTACAACAATTTTGGCATTTTCTTTAACAACGTTACGAATCGTTTCGTTTTCTGGTTGATTGGAGAGTTCTCGAAATGAATTAAAAAAACGGTTAAGAATTTTATTCATTCCTTCAGAATTGACTTCATTAAAAACTTCTTCAATTTGACCAAGCTGATTTGTTCGCTCCTCATTGAACTTATGATTTGAAAGTGACTTTGTAAGTTTCTTTTCAACCATTTCGTCGTGAGATCTTTTGATACTTTGAATATCAACACCCGTGCCGAGAACATAGGAACTTTCATATCTTGTAGGAGCATTTTCTGTTTTGACTTCTTGCTTGGTAAAGCCTTCTGTATTGGCATTGGCAATATTGTGCGA
>CAMAYW010000090.1 GCA_945862475.1 Bacteriovorax stolpii | reverse complement strand
CAAGCCTTTCTAAGACCCATTTTAGATTTTTATCGCATCCGAAGATCTCAAAATTTTGGATCGAATCTTTTTGAACAATCTCAGTCAACTTTTCTAACTTACGCAGAAGAACATCAGGCACTCAAGGGTCTTCAGGAATTATTTTTTGTGACTTTGAGGAAAAACGAAGTTAATCTTTGATTATACATATCAAGGATGAACTTATGTCAGGGATGACGATTTCACCAACAACAGATCTCAATTTTTACGCAGAGACTATTGCCCTTACTTCGGATTTTTTATCGGATCTTATTCAAGACACTCAATTAATCGGTGAATTCTCTTCTGCCAGAGAGTTCTTTTGGAATAAAAAAATAATCAAACTCACTTCAGATGTTGGGCAATTTGTTGAATTAACGACACTTCTTTCTAAATCGATCGCTAAACATAAGAGCATATCGATTGATGGAATTAAAGAATCTCATATTCATCTTCTTTTTCTTTTAAAAGCGATGAACCAAGCACAACTGAAGCAAGACTTTGTCGCTTTAGAAGAATTGATAAAGTATGAATTAAAAGATAATTTAACTCAGTGGAAAATCAATTTTATACCTCACATCAAGAAAATTCTGAACAGCTAGTGATTTATTTAGACCCTGAGGTTAAGGGTGACTTTGAACAGTCATTGCCAAAAAACATCACTTATACCGATGACGAGAAGGCAAAAATAGCAATCCATAAAAAAGCAAATCGACTTTGGGCGGTTTTCCCTGATGGAAGCCACTGTGATTTTCCTTATTACCAAAAAAACTTACTCGCTATTATTCAAGGTCTTTCCGCTCATTTTGGAAAAAGTGATTTGTCTCTCTCTTTTGATAGCTTCACAAAAACCGCTGAACTAACTGAAAAAAAACTTTTTTCGGGAGCGTCACTTTCACCTGAAGATAATGTAAAAGATCTTTGGGATGAGATTATAAAAAAAGTTAATGTTATCTCCGCTCAATCTCAAAGCCTCCGAAGCCTCATGGAAAAACTACTTGAGGTTCCTTTTTTACAGAATTTTCAAAGTTCGATTGTTCTTATCCATTTAAAAGGCACAACAAAAGCGGAGCTGCTTGGTACCATTTGGAGGAGTGAAAAAACCCAGGGTCTTATTGAAGTGAAAGAATTTAATACTTTCTTTAATTCAATAAAAAAATCAAAGATTAAATCATTTTTGAGTGATTCATTTCCAAATTTAGAACTACCCTTTAATGGAAGTTTTCTAGCTAAGGAAGTGATCTCAAGAAAATATAGTCTCGTTGCCCTAGTTTCAAGGCATGATTTTCTTAATTACAGTAAGGATGAAATTGATCTTTTTGAAACCTGTATCAGTCTACTTCAACCTCACTTTGAAAGACTTATTGATCAAGAATATTCTGACAAGAGAACCTCCGAATTAAGAGTGTGTTTAAAAGATTTTCCTCTACCACTCCGAATTAGTGACAATAGCACTGGCACCTACTTCTTAAATGATCTTTTTCAGAGCGAATTACAGGAAAAAGATATTTTCTTTAATAAGAAAATTAACAAATCGTTTTCTATCGACCTTTATGACAGTGATGAGTTAAGGCACTATGCTTTTGATCTATTTCATTTTCAAAGGATTTCACTTCTTGGAGAACTACTTAATACACTTCGACATGAGCTCAGCAATCCATTGTTTGGACTCAAACTTGGATCTCAGCTCTTTTCGTTTATGGAGACGAGTAAAGATAATAAAGACCTTATGAGTGAGATTGAGAAAAACATCACTCGCTGCCAGGCGATCATTGAAAACTTTTCTAATCTATATCAAGTCGAAACGGAGACAAAACCAGTCGCCATAAAAAAAGTCATTGATGAGTCCATTACTTTATCAAAAAGTGAATCTCGAGAAGTTAGAAAATCTATCCACTTTTTGTCTGGTTGTGACGAGATCAAAGTGGAATTACCCATGATTTTCATGGTTCAGATTCTATTTAACCTTATTGTTAACGCCTCTCAGTCCTTAAAGGGTCTCTCCTCTCAAAAAATGATTACTATTAATATTGAAGCTGATGATAAATTTGTATTTGTAGATGTTTTAGATAATGGTCCCGGCATTCCACCTGAAAAACAGTCAGAATTATTTAAACCATTTTTTACGACAAAAACCCAAGGAACCGGATTGGGCCTTGTCCTATCAAGAAATCTTGCTCTTAAAATGGGCGGTAACTTAGAATATTTACCAAATGAACAAAAGGGTGCTCACTTTAGACTGACATTACCAAGACCATGAAAAATATACTTATTATTGAAGATGAAATTCTCATTCAGCAGTCTCTCAAAAAATTATTCGAAAGAAGAGGATTTATCGTGGATGTTTCTGCTAGCGGAAAGCTAGCAATAGACTACATCCTTAACAAAAACTATGACAGGATCATCTGTGATCTTATGCTACAAGATATTTCTGGGTTTGATGTTATTGAGGAATCCAAGAAAAGGTTTTCCCCCTCTGAGATCGGTTCAAAGTTTGTCATCATGACCGCCTATAACTCTCCTCAAGTTTTGAGCAGGGCGAATGCTTATCAATGCAAACTTCTTAATAAACCCTTTGATAATCTTGAAGAAGCTTTACGAATTATGACGGAGTAAATATGAGTAAATCAAAATCAATCAGTGTTATCGGGATAACTTTAAAACCAAATTCGACTCCGGACTTTTATCATCTTTTACCTAATCTATGTGCATGGCTTATTAGAAGAAAAAAGGTTGTTGTTTTTCGTGAAGAGGACAAAGAAAGAGTTCACAAGTTTTTTAAAAATAAATCTATTGAGTCACTACAGTTTTGGGATTCCAAAAATTTTTATAATAAAGTTCATTTGATGTTGTCTCTTGGGGGAGATGGTACCCTTATTGGTGTTTGTCGAAAAATAAACACTAAAATACCAGTTCTTGGAATTAACCTCGGACGACTAGGTTTCATTACCGAATTTAATAAAAATGAATACTTTGATCGTCTTGAAGGAATTCTTGAGGGGGAATATGAAACGACGATCAAACCTCTCATTAATGTGAGTGTTTTAAAAAATGGTCAAAAATATTTTAGCGATCATTTTTTCAACGATGCCGTCTTAGCAAAAAATGATATCGCAAGAATGATCTACCTTCGAACAGAGCTCGGTAAAGAGCATGTTTATAATCTCGCTGGTGATGGCATTATTATTTCTACACCAATGGGATCAACTGCCTATTCAATGGCAGCTGGAGGGCCGATTGTTCACCCTGATGTAAATAGCCTTATTATTACTCCCATTTGTCCCCACTCCCTTATTCATAGGCCTTTTGTGATTCCGGATAATGCCCCTATGACACTAAAAATACTTCCTCCCTACCATGTAGTGACGTTAACACTTGATGGACAAGTCGCGATCAATATCGATGAAAAGGATGTTGTTGTCGTGAATCAGGAAAAAATGAAAAAGGTCATTTTAATAAAAAATCCTGATCGTTTTTATTTTGAAACCATCCGTGAGAAATTCGTTGTTTCAAAAAAGGAATAAGCGTACGTAAAAAATACGTAAAAAACTTGACTTGTCCGTAACATGTCCGTAACATTTGATTGCGGAGATTTTATGGACAACACCTTTTACCTCGATCATTTAGTCATTCAAAACTTTGCGACCTTTAAAAATCAATCCATCAATTTTCGAAAAGGGTTGAATACTATTATTGGTGAAACCGGTTCCGGTAAAAGCTTAGTCTTAGATGCTCTTCAGCTTATTTTAGGTGGAAGGGCCGATAAGAGAGTCGTTAGAAAAGATACAGATTATGCCCTCATTGAAGCTAGATTTATTTGTAGCGACGAAGAAGTAAAAAGTTTTCTTGAACTAGAAGGCTACCCATCCGAGAACAATGAAATTGTAATTAAAAGAGTGATTCTCAAATCAGGCCTTTCGAAAAATTATATCAATCACTTATCTTGTACATTATCAATACTTTCACTTTTCTCTCGTAAGTTTATTGACCTCGTTGGTCAATTTGAGAATCAAAAACTTCTTAATGAATCCTATCAATTGCATCTTTTGGATCAATTCAGTAAGGATCACTCACTCTTAGATGCTTATCACCAAAAACTCAAAGAATTTCGAACAATAAAAAAAGAATATAACACTCTCGTCCAGTCTAAAGCCTTAAGAGAGCAAAGGTTGGATTATTTAAATTTTCAACTTCAAGAGATCGAAAAACTCAATCCCTCCTCCCAGGATGAAGAAGATCTCTTGAAGAAGAAAGCTGTTTTGATAAATTTTGAAAAGATTCAAAAGCTTCAATTCATTATTGAAGAAAATTTTTATGGCACAGAAGAATCAACTGGTCTCATTTCTCACATGAAGTCGATCAATTCAATGATTGCAAAAAACTCGGAGATCTTTGGCCCATTAGTTGAATTGGTGACCGAAATTGACGAGAAACTTTCAGAACTTAAGTATGAATTCGATAAAAAATTGAATATAGAAATCGATCCAACCCAGCTTGATCAGGTACTGGATCGATTAGACATTTATCAGCGACTTAAGAAGAAGTTTGGAGGAGATACTGAAATCATCTTGAAATGCTGGGAAGATTTCAAAGTGGAAAAATTAAATCTTGAATCACTCGATATTAATTTTGATGTTCTAGAAAAAAAATTATTAACACTTGAGATTGAACTTAAAACAAAAGCTGAAAAACTGCACCGCGCGAGAATAACCTATGCCCAAAGCTTATCAAAAGAACTAACTAAAAAGGTCCGCAGTCTTAATATGAATGGTGCGACTATTCGAATTGAGGTTGAAAAACTAGCCGAATTTAATGATCAGGGTATAAGTCAAATTCAATTCCTTGCTGAAACAAATCCAGGTGAGGGTTATTTCAAGATTAAAGAAATCGCATCCGGTGGCGAATTGTCACGAATTCTTCTTAGTATAAGGCAAATTTTATCCGCACATGACTCTATCAGTATTTTCCTATTTGATGAAATTGATACTGGTATTGGAGGAGAAACGGGTAACTGCATCGGTAAGGCGCTACAAGAAGTTTCAAAGAATGGACAGGTCATTGCTATCACCCATCTTCCCCAAATTGCTCAGTATGCAGATATTCTTGTTATTGTTCAAAAAGATATTAAGTCTGAAAATGATGTCTCAAGAACGGAATCAAAGATATTGGAAATAACTGGGAATAAAATTATTGGAGAAGTGAGATCAATGAATCAATTAACCCAATGATAAAAACTGAGCTTTATGTCCCTCAATATGAATGAAAGTCTTTGTTTTTAGTGCATAACCATTATTTATATAAATGGCGGACGTCTCAGGTAATTCAAAATGATCTTGGACGTGGCTATGACCTCCAATAACAAAATGTGTTTCCATCTGAGTGTTTTCAATAACACCCTTGCGAAATCTTTCCCTTACACTTTCTGCATTAAAAGATTTTGATCCTTTTTTTCTCGATAGCTTGGAGGCATTTTCTCCCAAAAGCTGGAGAAGTTTATAGGGCATGAGATGATTTGCAACAAACTCAAGAGGAGAGGACCTAATGATCTTTATATATCTTTGATATGAAATATTATCTATCTCATGCTCATCGCCATGTGAGAAATAGTAAATCTTCCCATCAATAACTTCCAGCACAGGGATCTGACTTACAATCACTTCATTCTTTTTGAAGAATTTACTAAAAAGAGATTGTAGATGAACATCGTGATTACCTTCAAAAAAATATATCTTCTTTCCAGAGGAGCCTAACCTTTTGAGGGCTTCAAAATGATGTTCAAATAGTTGTAAATATTCCTGATGAGACCCACACATAAGATCAAAGACGTCACCAAGAAGTAAAATATAATCAGCAGAAATGACTTCAGGATGAATCAGGAAACGATTCAGCAACTGATCGGCTTCATCGCCAGGTCTTTTGATATGCACGTCTGAAATTGCGACAATTTTTTTCACGTCTTAGTTATAACATGAAGATCTTGATTAATCTTTTCAAAAATAAATTTTTCAAGTTGACGCATACTCAATTGATCATGACTTTTGAGCCTGAAATTGACTCTCCAGATTTTATAGGGGTTTTTATTAAAATCATCTGGAGCAATCTCGAGGATTGAACAAACCTGGGCCGTTATCGATATTTTTCGTGTCTGGAAACTAATTTCTCCTGAAGAGATTTCATCACCTATTTGAAAATGTTTAAGCTCAAGCTTTGAAACATAAATCGAAAATCCGCCAACACTGATATCTACACATGGCTTTTTAAATTGCTGTGTTCCACCGCCCATTCTTTTAACTGATTTTGTGATGGCGACAGAGACAGGATCCTCTTCAGTCGTTACTAATCTTAAGGACTTTCTTCTTTCGAGTTGAACTACGAGTGGTGGGATTTTTAAATAATAACGCTGGCCTCGATCTGTAGATTTTAAGTCACATCTAAACAACATGGCACAATCAGGAATATAGAGATCGACGTGACCTAAAGTTCCTACAATTTCTTTAACCAGCCCTAAATTTTCATCTACCGAAACTAAGCATAGAACACTATCCGATTTTCTGAATGATTCTATCTTCATTCTCCCCAGGTGTTTTTGACCTCCAATAAGTCTCCAAACAAACACATCTGAGTCGTTTTACTTTGCCCCCGACAACAAAATAAAGATAGTAGCTTTGTCTTTGACTTCTTTCAGTTGGTTATCAGTCGTCAAAAAAAATTTCTCCAAAAGGACCCTCCAGTTTTCACCGGAGGGCCTCGGGCTTAAGTCAACAAAAACGGATCAAATACTATCTTAACCAATTAGTCTCAAGGCAGAATTACCTAGGGCATTCGCTTGAGCTAAAGTGGCGGTACCAGCAGCATTCTTGATCTGTGATGATGCAAGTTTTGCTGTTGATTCAGCAACATCCACGTCTTCAATTCGAGAACGTGCTGACTCTTGGTTTACTACAGCTACATCTAAGTTATTAATCGTCGAAGTTAATCGAGATTGAATCGATCCAAAGTTTGCTCTGAATGCACTCACCTTGTTGATAGCAGCATCAATTTTTTCAAGGTTATCAATTGCATCAGACTTGTCGCGGACGTTGGTACCTGAGATACCCAGACTTTCTGCTGAAGCATCCGTCGACGCGGAGTCGAGTTCAATCATATTTTCCTGGCCGCCATAAGCGCCGACCTGGAAAGAGAGCATTTCACCTTCACCTTGAAGTAAAGGACGACCGTTAAACGAAGTTGTCTTCGAAATACGATCTGCTTCTTGTACAAGTTGCTCATACTCTAGTGAAAGATAGCCTCGTTCAGCTTCTCCCACGGTATCGGAACCGGCCTGAATAGACAGCTCACGAAGTCGAGTAAGAATACTACTTGTTTCGTTCAGACCACCCTCGGCAACCTGAACAAGTGAGATGGCATCGTTGGCATTTCTAGTTGCCATACGAAGACCTTTGGTTTCCGCTTCCAGTTTTTTGGCAATTGCCAAACCTGCGGCGTCATCTGCGGATTTTGTTATCCGTTTACCAGATGACAGTTTCGAGAACTCAGCTTCCTGTGAGGCATTACTTACCCTCAGGTTCCGCTGCACCTCTTGCGAGGCAATGTTAGTGTTGATTCTTAAGCCCATTAAACGTACTCCTTGAAGAATCGTTAAAACCTGACCACTATGATAAGGTTCTTGTCCCTTATCGAAACAGTCGGATTTAAGTTGAGTCTTATTCGGAGTAATTGACTAAAAAAATTAACTTTTCCAGCAAATGCAGCTACTTACAATTCAATAGCCGATGACTAAGTTGTGAGAATGAGAGCCATTTTGAAGAAAATTCTGATTTGATAAAACTTAAACTTCTTGGAGAAAGCCATACCCAGTTTTCTCCAACACACCATCGCTTAGATGAATCCCAGAGTGGAAGAGAGTTGAATGGGGCATGAAGAATCAAAACTTCATGCTTACGTCTTAGAGAGGAACAAAGACAAAAATAAAACTCAGTTTCAGGGCAGGAAAAAGAATTTTCAATAGGAAAAAAAGAATAAAGATCTAATTTTTTTTCAGGAAGGATTTCCAAATAGAGCATTAGGTTTCTTGAATTTTATGAATCATAGAGGTTGTGGAATAACCGTCCACAAAATTTAAAGAAAAAACCTCTCCCCCTCGAGAGATGACTTCCTTCGCTCCGACAATCTGTTCAATTTTCCAATCTCCACCTTTTACTAACACTTGGGGAGAAATTTTCAGAATCAAATTGAGAGGAGTCTCTTCAGAAAA
>CAMAYW010000089.1 GCA_945862475.1 Bacteriovorax stolpii | reverse complement strand
GAGAGTATTTTTATAGGGCGAGGTTATTGTATGAAAAAAACATTCACTCTATCAAATCAAACTATCAAATCGAACATTCAAAAACTTAAAAAACTTATGACTGAGCGTGCCCTTGATGGCATGTATATTTCGAGTTTTGATCCATTTCTCAATGAATACGTGCCCCTTCAGGATAATCACCGCTATTACATTACTGGATTCACTGGATCGATGGCCGAGGTTCTCGTCCCTCAGAATGGGAAAGTGAGACTTTATGTAGACGGACGCTATCACGAACAAGCAGATCTGGAAGTGGATGCCTCTGAAATTGAAGTGGTGAAAGTAGGGGGAGATTCCTCTACTACGGGTGAGCTTGCGGCCGATGTAAAAAAATTGGGTATTAGAAAGCTTGGTTATGAAGCTGATAGAACGACTCTAGGATATTTGAAGCGTCTTTCAGAAAATGCTGTTGAAGTCGTCCCTTTAGAACATGGGGAACTAGACAATCATATTGAATTTGAATCTCTTCCTGTTCCAAAAGAAATTCAACTTGAGCCACGTGAATGGCGGGGAAGAGACACGCTAGAAAAAACCCGCTCTATTTTTCAAAATGAAAAACAGGGCATGTATGTCACGGCCCTTGATTCTATTGCGTGGATTACGAATTGCCGAGGTTATCACTTACCGTTTCTATCTAGCTTTTATGCGAAGGCCTTAGTAACGAAAGAAAAGGTTTATGTCTTTGTTACACCTGAGACTCCAATTAGTGCAAAGGCAAAAAAAGAAAGCGGAATCGAATTTATTTCTCTTCCATTCGGAAGTCTTCCAAAAGAATTAGATCGTTTACAGAATAATCTTCACCTTAATGAAGTATGGTTTGATCCTGGAATGCTTAATAGTGCAGATTTTGGGATGCTTATTAAAATATTTGGTACAGACAGATTGAAAGAAAAGTCTGGAGGCTTCTATGAGTACCAGTCGATTAAAGAGCCCGTTGAATTAAGGCAAATGGACGCTTCTTTTAAAAAAGCTGATAAGGCGATTTTTAATACCATTAAGTGGGTCAAAGACTCAATCAAGGCGGGAAAAAAAATTACAGAACTTGATCTTTATAATGAGACTACAAAAAAATATAAAGCAGAGGGTGCTGTTGACCAGAGCTTTAACACCATCGCTGGTGTTGGACCAAATGGTTCGATTATTCATTACGGAAATCCCTCCGATGAAGTGGTGATTAAAGACTCGGATATGATTCTTCTCGATTCTGGTGGTTACTTCGAGGGTGGTTGGGCGACAGATACCACAAGAACATTTTTTGCAGATTCGTCAAAAAAAGCTGATCCCAAGATGATTGAAATGTACACACTCGTTCTTAAGGGCTTACTTGCAGTTCAGTCCGCAGTTTTCCCTGAGGGAACGAAAGGTATGGTGCTCGATGGTCTCGCTCGAAATGCCATGAGAAAAAAAGGTTATGACTATAATCACGGCACGGGCCATGGGCTTGGAATCCACGTGCATGAGCCAGGCGTGAGACTATCTTCTATTTCCAATGTGCCCATGAAGGCTGGTCAAGTTGTATCCATGGAGCCTGGTATTTATGTTCCAGGTTTTGGTGGGGTGAGATTAGAAAATATTGGTTGGGTGGAAAAGCATCCCCAGTTTCCTAATATGCTGAGAATCAATAGCTTTGTTTATATCGGATTTGATCCAGCTCTTGTTGATATGAATCTCTTAAATGAAGAAGAAAGAAAAATCTTAGAAGAGTATGAGGCGGAATGCCTACGTCGTGGGACGAGTCTTCGATCTATTAAGTAATCCAACTAATCTAAAAATTAAAATCATTAAACCTAGGGTCATTATCAT
The DNA here is from genome assembly GCA_945862475.1 of Bacteriovorax stolpii. Classification (GTDB taxonomy): domain Bacteria; phylum Bdellovibrionota; class Bacteriovoracia; order Bacteriovoracales; family Bacteriovoracaceae; genus Peredibacter. The sequence goes on along the minus strand of CAMAYW010000089.1, from coordinate 6,491 downwards.
TTGTAAAAATGATGGTGGGGCCTGGGGTGGTTTCTTCGAATCAGTGATTGTTCCACAGCTTCCTAATAACCCATCTTCTGAGAGTCCAAATAAATCCCCGTGAATGGGATAGAGGAATGAGATGCCATCGATATCATCTTGGCCCAGACGCTTTCTTTGGTTTACAGTTCTGTAATACATGAGAGAAGCATTATCTGGAGTGTGTCCAAGTCCCAAAGCATGGCCAATTTCGTGAGCGATAACTCCAATCTTATCAGAACGAGATAAATTTCCAAAAGTAGAACTTGAATCATTAATAAGAATGACAGCACCTAAAATTTTTTTTCCTGAAAATTTATTGGGAATGGTAACGGCAAGAACATTGCCGCCTCCAAAATTAGATCCATTATCATTACAACCGATCACAATATCCGTAACTGCAGGAATTAATCCTTTTGTCGGATCTCCAATCCCATCGTTGATTCCTTGCTGAATACAGGCATCATCCGTCGGAGAGCAAAGTCTTCCATGATTAAGTGTAAAAATATTGGATGAGTAGCCAGCTGCGGTCAGATGAATATTTGACGTTGGAATATTATTCCAAAAATTATCGACGGCAGGTTGAATTAAGCTTTCGAGTTCTTGAACCGTTAGAGAGTTAGTGGGACAAGTCGTTCCATCATCGACATAAACTTTGACTTGGTTATCTTTAAAAACAGCTCCAAAGTTATTGTTCAGAGTCCAGGCAAATGAAAAATTTGTAAGAATAATTCCGATCAAAAATAGTTTCATAAGCTACCTGTCCCAGTAATAAGTGACAAAAAGTGAATAGGAAATTTGTCTTCGCTCTTCTTTTAGGGCCGAGAAAATATACGTTTGCAGACGAAATGAGAGACTTGAAAAAAGGACTTCTGCTCCTAGATCGAGTGTATTGTTAAAACTCGATCGATTTTCACTTGGGTAGTAAAACGTCGATGTCCCATTTCCATTGTTCATTGTTTCTTTTCCACCCGTCCCATGCTGATTAAGCCACACAATGGAAGTTCCCACTCTCATTCGAAGCCAGTCTATCATGTCATAGGAAAAATCCGCTCTTCCGATCAAGATGTTTTTATAGATACTATCTCCAGATTTTCTCGGGAGAACCCAATTTATTTCTGGAAGAAACAAAAAACCATTTTCAAATTTTTTCTCTACTCCGAAACCAACAGTTGGAGCAGGATCAAATTTTCTAAGACCCCCGGATGGATCCATTTGAATGGCATTATAGAATTCAGTGTAGGTTCCAAAATTTAATAGATATCTATCTTGAGCAAAGCTTGCAGCGCAAAAACAGCCAAAAATAAGATAAATTAACGTCCTGTACATTGTTAAAAGCTACCAAATTTCCCAGGGGATCGCTATCATAGTTCGAGGAGTTTTTTATGTTTGAAACGTTCAAAGTACCGAAAGAGTTAATTCCCTCTGACCCGAGATTTGGAGTGGGGCCCTCTCTCATTCCGACTGAATCTGTCCAGCATCTCGCCAATACAGGTTTCTCGCTCTTGGGAACGAGTCACAGGAAAATGGCCGTGAGAAATCTCGTAAAGGAAGTTCAGGATGGTCTTCGTACTTACTTTAAACTCCCTTCGGATTATGAAGTCGTTTTAGGAAATGGTGGTGCAACTTTTCTTTGGGATATGATTGGATTAGGGCTCGTAGAAAAATCCTCTCTTCATTTTATTTGCGGGGAGTTTTCAGACAAGTGGTACCGTGCGCACTCACTGATCCCATGGATTTCTACAAAGGCAGTCAAAGTAGATTTTGGAAAAGGGATCAATCCTGTGGAGGAAGAAGGGTATGATATTATTTGTTGTACCTTGAATGAAACTTCCACGGGTGTTCAGTTAACAAATATTCCTACACTTAAAAATCCCAATACTCTAATGGCCGTGGATGCCACTTCGGGCGCGGGACAGATTAAGGCCGATTTTAAGAACATCGATCTCTATTATTTTTCACCACAAAAAGTTTTTGCCTCTGAGGGGGGATTGTATGTTGCGATTATGTCTCCCAAAGCAATTTCAAGAGCGGAGAAAATCTCTAGAGACAAAAGCCGTTTTGTTCCAGAGTCTATGAAGTGGTCAAACGCGATTGAGAATTCAAAAAATAACCAAACTTATAATACTCCCGCTATTTCCACCATTTTCTTTTTAAATGAGCAAATTAAACTCATGAATAAACTTGGTGAGGAAAAAGTTATTGAGGAAGCAAAAAGAAAAGCAAAGCTTCTTTACGGTTGGGCAGATTCAAAGTCTTACTTAAGTGCTTTTATTGAAGAGATTCCTTTTCGTTCTGATGCCGTGGCCACCATTGATATTGATTCAAAGTTTAACGTCGATGATCTTACGAAAATGCTTAGAGAGCAAAATGTAGCTTATGATATTGATGGCTATCGAAAACTTGGGCGGAACCAGTTGAGAATTTCGATGTTTCATAATGTGAGCTTTGAGAATTTAGAAAAATTAACCAAAGTTATCTCTCTTGCCATCGAGTCGGCCTAACCCATTCTAATTTTCTTAGAATTCCGCAAGCAATAGGAAGGGACTGTTCTACAGGAGTTACCCCCCTTGAATCGATCGTTTGAGGAAGATTATTTTTTTTGTATGTGCCAAAAATGATCACCACTCGATTTAAGAAATCTAATGGGAGATTTCTAGTCTTAAGGTCCTCAGTGATTTTTTCCAAAGAAGCTTTTTCGATGTAAGTGTATCCACCTCCCATGGGGTAGAGACCTTGTCCTAATGCCTCTGCATTAATGTCACTATCAAGTGAAACATAGACGTTTCCTGATGTCATGAGAGTTTCATTCCTGTCGATGACTCCATCAAGATTAATATCATCTAAGATTTCAGGACATCTTTTACCTAGATGGATACTTTGAATGTGCGTCACTTTGGCATCATCATCAAGAAATGTTTTTATCGCGATTTCTTTTTGATCGATTTTAACTTCTGCAATTCCAGACGGAAGAAATCCTGAGAGATGATTGTTCATTGGCCTTAAAATTCCGCGATAGGATTCAACGGATTGAGGCATCTCAACCTCACCAAGAATCGCGCCTTCATTTCCCTCTGAAACATTTTTTCCGCAAGATAAAAAGAAAAGAGATAGTAAGATGAAACCTCGTTTCATTCAAAGGCCCTTTTTTTAGATGCTCTGATTTCAAAGTCAGATGTTTGATTTTTGTATCGAGAGACTCTTTCTTGATCAAATATTTCCCCAGGGAGCTGATAGTGCATAGATTCAAAAATGAGATAGCAGTTTTCAGTTTGGGGATTCACGTTATACTCAGAAAATTTAGTCGTTACTTTACAGCTTCTTTTTGTATAAACGAAAAGATCTGTCCATTCTTTCACCGTAAGTGGTCTATCGCTGTATCTATAATCCATCACGAGATCGATGAATTGTCCTTGAATGTTAGTACGGTACATTGGGGCGACGTGGAACCACCATTTAAAACCAACACTATTGATATAGGAAGCCGTAAAAAAAACGAAGGCCTTGAGTGATTTTACTCCAGAGTATTTAAATTCATCATGGGCCCATACATGAGCGCGATCAGAACATTCAGAAATCCTTTTATAAAATCCGTTTGAACGATGAAAAATGGTTTCGGCCTCCTTGAGATCATTGAGAATCGTTGGTTCAAAGGGAAGGGGACCTTCTGAAAGAAAATCGTTCGCATCTAAAAGGGACTCTTTATGAATAACTCTAAAAGATAGAAATTGAGATGAATGATTTAAATGGGCCTCTACGACTTGACCGCGCTTGGGAAGAGATGTGGAATTTTTTAGAAAGCCCACTCTTCCATTCGAAAATTTAATAAGATTGGAATCAATGGAATGGACTTTCGATGTGAAAGTATCTCCAAAGCATTTCAAATTTATAAAACACAGAAAAATAAATATCAAAAGCTTCATTTTTTCCTCAAAACGAAGGTGAAAGTTATCCCTTAAATTTCGGGATGCCTATATGACTGAGTCAATCTTGATGAGAAATTAAGGTCGACTTCATTAGAGTAAATTCAGATGGTTAAGAGTAAAAACTCTTTTAAAACTAAAGCCGTCAACTAATCCTCCGATAAGGGATGGAGGAGAATTTTATTCATGAAACAAACGATATATTTGGCCCTGCTTCTTTTGGCCGCCTGTGGTGTAAAACACTCTTCAGTTGATTACGGAAAAACAAAAGTTTCAGATCTTGTTGCGATGAAAGGCACCCCCGTTGAGGAAAAACCTATTCCAGTGAAAGACGGTAAAATGCTCATCTATGAGAATAATGAAAAATTTCAAGTCAAAGACGATATTGTCACCCATGGATTTAAAGAACCGAAAGGTGATGAACGATCACTTCTGTACTGGAAACATAAATTAAAAGACTGTGATACCGTGACAAAAAAGGTTGCGGTTACTGATGGTCATATTGCACCTGAATATGAACTTAAGTGCTTATCAGAGGGGATAACGGTTATCTACACAGAAGGTAGTGAATTTGTTTCAAGGATTATTGAACATGATAAGAAATAAAACTTTATTCCTTTCTTTTATTTTTCTTTTTTCTGCATGTTCAGAAAAAACTCCGAAAACTCTTATTTCTCATTTTGAGAAAAAGAGTGAAACGGATAAAGTTCTTGAAAGGGCCCTTGCCAATACCAGTGGAGAGGGCAAGTGTCTCATTGATATTTTTAATGTCGAAACACTTAAGAGTGAAGTCCAAGAATTAGAACAACAGTTTGCCTCTTCTCCAAAGAGTGTTGGAACTTGGAAGCATCTTGATTTATCCACCTTGCCTTCACCTCAGAGTCAGTTCCTAAAAAAATACGGTAAAGACTTGGGTGATCTTAATAATCCGGATGCATTTGATTACTCTTCCTGCCGAGATGTTCCTTGTATCTATAATAAAATTTACGGAAAAGAGAATAATGTCGCGGGTTACGTTCATTACCTTTGGTATCTAAGGTTTGGGCACATGCTCGCCGCTGATAATAAAATTCCCGTACAAAAATCAAAAAATCCTGGTGAATATAAAGATAAAACTCATAGTTTTGATAAATATCTTTTCTCGGATAAAGAATTATATGCTCTTTGGCGTCTCTCTCACATGCTGAAGGCCCCGCACACAACTCTCAGTTACTTGAAAGAAGTTCAAAGAATCCCACGTGGTGAAAACTTTGAAGAAGCAGGTCCTTCTGCTTGTGGTCTTGCCTACAGTAGTGGCTATATTCTCCTTACTGATAGCTGCCTCAGTGTTTCTTCAGATATAGATATGGGGTACTTATATCAAGCTGTGACTCATGAGTTGTCACACCATGTGGATTTTGAAGGTGGACGAGGAAGTAAATCGTTTTATCGCTCCCATAAAGAGGATTACTTACAACTGGCGGGCTTTTTCTTAGAAGAATATGTAGATAAGGATGAGAAACCTAAACGAAGATGGGCGCACACTAAGGATATTAAACTCGTATCAGGATATGCCGGTACTGCTCCAGAGGAGAATTTTGCTGAATCGATTGCTTTTTTTAGAGTGGAAGGAGACATCACTAAGAAAAACCTCACCGATAAACATTATGATTTTGTTTCAAAGGAGTATTATTTTAGTAAATCTTTTTACAGAGATATGATTGTTAAAGGTTGGATTGAAGAGTATCAATCTGAAATTTTACAAAAGTCATTTAAGTCTGTGATTGATTGCTCTAAAGAAAAGTCATCACCAAAATCTGTCTTTTTCTCTCCTAAAGATTTCTCGACACCTCTTCTCCCTCAAATGATCAATTGTCTTGGAGAGAGGGCTTCAGAAATTGCTCAAGAAATTAAAAATAAAACGATGCTCTATAAACCAGACGGATGTCGCGTCCAGAACCATCATTCGATGGAAGGTAAGTGGAATGCAGTCATGAAGGAGAGTTTAATTACGATTTTTGATAAATACGTTCAAGATTTGAAGAAAGACCCTGCCTATTTGGGAAGAATTAAAACTTTCTATGATGATCTTTCAGATAAAACTCCAGCGAGAGAAGCGTATGTTAATTGTTTTGGAGAAAGTGATGAGTCAAAATGTTTTAAAGATTTAATACGAAAAAGAGCGACGGAGAAAGCACTTCTTCTCAATCTTCCTGACGATCAAACGAATGATCTCATCGATATGTATTCCTCATATCACTCTTATGAAACTGTAAAAGATGAACTTAAAAAAAGTTATCACGTTTTGGTTCAATCTCAGGTTGAGGAAATACGGGCAGAAGCACGCTCGCTATGGAAAAGTTGTGAAGGCATTAATCATAGTGACTCCGAAACTCCAAGTGGTTCTGTTTTTCAAATCGCTGATGGATATATGGTGAGTTCATTCTATAATTGTCTTAACTCTGAAGCCCCGACGAGTATAAAAAATGCTGTTCGTGGAATTTCAGTTAATGGAATGAAAGTCCAAAATGCGAAAGAAGAAGTCATCCTTTATAATGAAGTAAAACCTGC
>CAMAYW010000088.1 GCA_945862475.1 Bacteriovorax stolpii | reverse complement strand
TCGCGTAAACAGACCAGCGATCATCAATTTGATAATTAAGACCAGAAAAAAGACCTGGGGTCAGAATCGTCTTCCTAAAGCTCGCATCTCGGCCATTAAGTTCTGGGATATCAGTATTAAAAGCCCCACGAAGACTCCATTTTTCTCCCGCAGCTAACTTTCCTGAGATCCCAATTCTTAGACCTTGAAAGCGCCAAGATGGTTCCGTGTCTTTACCACCCTTGGTATCACCTCGGTAGGTCATCGGGATGTGCTCAATTCTTGTTTGAAGATCAATGCCGATTCGGTCGTTTAGTTTATATGTTGTAGAAATAAGGTTAAAGAGTTGAAGACCATCATCAAGTCTTCCGCCCTTTTCGTTTTTGGCCGTCTTTCCGTCATCTAAAGAGTGACCTTCCCAAAATGAGAAGTAATTCATCCCCCAAGGAGAAGTTTTTTCTTGGGCCAAGGCCAAGGTTGAAGAGAGAACGAGTAGAACCAGCAATAAGAATTTCATCATCTGCTCCTTAAAAAATTAAGCAGCAAATTAGTACCCTAGATTCCTCAGATTAAAAAGCTTAAGTCGAAACTTAACGCTAACTTAATAATTTAATTTACGAGGAATTTGTTTGAGAAGAAATGGCGTAAGAGGACCCATTGGAACCTTCGGAAAAGCAATAAAATGTTTAATTTCATTGAGTTATCAACATGGCTCAAATCTGAGCCGTGTTGCGAGTATTTTTATTTATACTCATTCTCAAATTTCACAATTGAAGATTCTTAACCAATTTACTGAACGGAGGTTAACTACGAATTACATCTTGAGTACATAGTTTGATTCAAAACGTCTAAAGGATGTGAGTCCTATTTTCGGAGAAGCTGTATTCAATCATGATGAAGAAAATCGTTGATAACTTTCTAAATTGAAAAAATCATTAGAACCATTCTGAAACCTTGTGACACTCAATCTATCCTCGGCCATCTCTCCAGTTTTCTCAGGAGGCAACGATGTCAAAATTAAAAGAAACAGTGATTGAGAAGATGATTTATGTAATTCGAGATCAAAAAGTCATGTTTGATAGTGATTTAGCTGAACTATATGAAGTTGAAACAAAAGTTTTAAATCAGGCGGTAAAAAGAAATATTTCCCGTTTCCCCAGTGATTTTATGTTTCAGCTAACAACTGAAGAGGGCGAAAACTTGAGGTCACAAATTGTGACCTCAAGTTTAATTCATGGTGGCAGGAGGTATATGCCATATGTATTCACTGAAAATGGTGTAGCAATGCTTTCAAGCGTATTAAAAAGTGAGAAAGCAATTCAGATCAATGTATCTATCATGAGAATTTTTACCCGACTAAGGAGTTTTCTGATGTTAGAAAAGGATCTTTCAGATCGAGTAACAAAATTAGAGCAAGGAACCAATCAAATGTTCAAAGTTGTTTTCGAGAGGCTGGATAATTATGAGGAAATGGTTACTCCCAGATTACCTGGGAACAGGAAAAAGGTTGGCCTGACGTAAATTAAAAAATTTGAAATCCCAAAATGGGTTTTCAAAAATAGAATCCATTAGAATCATTTACTGTAGTGAATGGTTCGAAAAAAAAAGTGGCGGGAGAGACGGGACTCGAACCCGCGGCCTTCTGCGTGACAGGCAGACGTTATAACCAACTTAACTACTCCCCCGGAGTGCAAGTTCATCAAATATAAAGAGGTGCTTGTTCCCCGTCAAGAATTAATCCAAAAAATAAGCATTGCACCATGCGCCATTAAATGGCGGGACCCTCTTCTCCTATGGTAGAATCTCGTGATCATTAAAAAGGGAAGTTGGATGAAGTCTGTATTCATAACTGGTGGAACGACCGGTATCGGGATGGAGCTAGCAAAACTCTATGCCCTGAAGGGCTGGAGAGTGGGTGTTTGTGGGCGTGATGAGAAAAAGTTTACAGAAAACTTCAGGCCTCAGTTTAAGAATGTCAGCTTCTTCCATGCAGATGTTTCTAATCGAGAGGAACTCAAAAACGCCATTAAGACTTTTTCAAAAATCGATGGGCTTGACCTACTCATTGCGAATGCTGGCATTGGGTATAAATTTAAAACGAAAGTCCCAGATTTTGAGCAGAGCTATCATATGGTTCATATTAATCTTTTAGGTGTTATGTACGCCTTTGAAGCGGCTTTAGACGTCATGATCCCTAAAGGGAGTGGGCAGATTGTCGCCATTTCATCCATTGCTGGTTACCTTGGCCTTCCGGGTGTATCTGCTTACAGTGCAACTAAGGCTGCAGTCTTAAAGTTTTGTGAATCCCTTCATCTTGATCTCAAGCAATTTAATATTCATGTGACGGCCATATGTCCGGGATTTGTTGAGACCCCTCTTACGGCGAGAAATAACCACTCGATGCCTTTTTTAGTGAAGGCCCCAAGAGCGGCTGAATTAATTTCTCGTGCGATTGAAAAAAGAAAAATGGTTTATGCCTTTCCTTTCTTCTTTTCAAGTTTAGTCAGAATTTTGGGGGCCATCCCAAGAACTTGGTATAAGTATTTCATGAAAATCAAAATGTTTAATTATAGCCGGGAGTAAATATGAAATTCTTTCTTTTTTTGACTCTTTTTTCGTTAACTTGTTTCGCTGGCCCAAAGGCCCAACAAAAAATTCTTCCTGTTTCAAAAATTGAAGAAGTCGTTAAAAACGATAAGATGGTGAATGATAAACTGAAAAAAATAAAAGAAGAAAAAGAAGACTGTGATAAAAAAGCACAGAAAAAAGTTGAAATAAAGCCTGAGTCTATTTCCCTAACAGGAAATACAGGGTGCTCTTTAGACGATATTCGCTAAATCCAGTTTTGAAATTGTTCCTTAATGATGTGATAGGAAAATAAGATCATCCAGACGATGGTCAGAGTAATGCCGTTTCCCATGATGATCAGTAAAAGATCCTCTTCCAGAAGGCCCACACAAATAAGAAAAATACTCAACGCTGGAATGAAATTTGATAGTGGTATGGGCAGCGGTAAAGATAAAAAAGCTGAAGAGATGACAATCGCTAACCCACAAATAATATGAGAGGGGCGAGATTTTGTGAGTGGATGTTTAAACATTGAAAGTTTTGAGGTCAAAGTCGTAAATTTTAATGCAGCTAAATAAATTGTTTCAAATCGGTCATGGCTTATAACGACATTTTTCATCTTGGGTGTAAGAAGAGGTTTCTGCCAAATCATGAGACCCACTCCTTGAAGCAAAATAATAAGACCCAAAATACTTGAAAGCCCTGGAATAGGAATTGGCTGCATGAAGGGAAGAATTGAAATAAGGCACAGGATCAGAAGGGCCTCTCCCTCCACATGATCAACGATTTTTCCAAGGGTTATTTCAGGCAAGGACCTAACGTCTTCAAGAGCTGTGATAAGGCGGCCTTTCATTTAAATTTCCGATGGTTCTATTTGAAAAAACATATATACCTATTTTCATGACAAGATTCACTATAGGGTAATAGAATAGCAGAAACAAAGTATTGAGGAAAACAATATGCATCATGAAACTTCATTGGCGATTTGGATTGGTTTTGTCATTTTTATTTTAGCGGTTCTCCTTTTGGATTTGGGTGTTTTTCATAAAAAATCTCACTCTGTTGGATTTAAAGAATCTATTATTTGGTCCGCCGTTTGGATTGCTCTTGCGATGGCGTTTAATGTGATCATTCTTTACTGGAGAGGTCAGGACGACTTTATGTTATTCCTGACTGGCTATGTAATCGAAAAATCCCTCTCAGTGGATAACCTATTTGTCTTTTTACTCATCTTTAGTTTCTTTAAGATTCCCAATCAGTATCAGCATAAAGTTTTGTTTTATGGAATTCTTGGTGCTCTCGTTATGCGCGCCTTTTTCATTTGGGCGGGTATCGCCATTCTCCAAAAATTTACTTGGGTGATTTATATTTTCGGTGCCTTCCTCGTGTTTTCAGGTATCAAGATGCTTAAACCTCAAAGTGAAGAGCATGATTTAGAGAAGAGCTGGGTGATTACTTGGACGAAGAAAATTTTTCCAACCACTCCGCATTTTCATGACGATAAATTTTTCGTAAAGACGAACGGTGTCTGGATGATTACGCCACTTTTTATTACACTGATCTTTGTTGAATTCTCAGATCTCGTTTTTGCGATTGATTCGATCCCTGCCATTATCGGTATAACGAACGATCCTTTCCTGGTATTTACTTCGAACGTTTTTGCTATTTTGGGCCTTCGTTCCCTCTATTTTGCTCTTAAGGGATTTGCAGATATGTTTCATTATCTAAAATATGGACTTGCTATTATTCTGATGTTTATTGGAGTGAAGATGCTCATTATGCATTGGTATCATATGCCGGTGCCGGTAACGATGTCGGTTATTTTTCTTGTTCTAACGACATCGGTTATTGCGTCAGTCATAAGTAATAGAAAAAAATTAAAAAGCGGACACTAAAAAGAGGCCTTCGGGCCTCTTCTTAATTTAGGATATTTCGTTCAGAAACTATTTCATTGAGATTCAAAAAATCATAAAGATAGCCCAAAAGAAAAAAACCACCTGTAAAAAACCATAGAATACCCGTGATCCATTTCCCAAGATACATGCGATGGATTCCCAAAATTCCAAAAAATGTGAGAAGAACCCAAGCGACGCTGTAGCAGTATAATCCATCAGTGTATTTTGTCCTCGCTTCTCGCTCCATTCTTGGAATCGAAAAGAAGTCAAAGAGCCAGCCGACCCCTAAAAGACCGAAGGTAAAGAAATAGAGTATACCCGTCCATGTTTTTCCATAGTAGAACCTATGGGATCCAGTAAATCCAAAAAGCCAAAGGATGTATCCTAACGGAAGAGAATGAGTTTTCTTCTGATCTATTTCCATTTGAGAGTAAGATTTCCAGTTTTCGAAAAAGGAAGTGACTTTGGATTGAGAACAAGGGAATCAACATCTGCGATTTTTGCATTTGGTGCACAAGTCATAAGTTCATTTGAAAATTCTTGTTGTCGTTTAAAAAATAAGTAAGATTTTTTTACAGTCGGTACAGAAGCTGGATCTCGCTGATTAAGCCTTAAAAGATGATAATGGGATGATTGATCGATCCAGGCGACAGTCCAGTTTGATGGAAGAATGTCTTTTTGCGAGACATTTTTCATTTTGAGTTTTATCTCAAAACAGAGCTCATCATTTTGAAGTATTTTTTTTGCCTCTACTTGGACTCTTCCAAAAGACATGGAGTCATGGGCAACATTTCTATCTGTTGTTTCGATTTGTATGGAAGAACAACTCCAGAGGATACTTAAGCATAAAAAACACAAAATTTTCATGAAGCTCCTCCCTCATAAGAGTATATCACAGAGGAGTCGGGGCATTTAAGCAGGTCAGTTTTTACCTAATGGGAAGTACCTGAGTGTTATGATTTCATGCCCAAAACAAGGCCTGCTAAGAGCCCAATGAAAACCATCGAGGAAATCAGAGCGAGAGAAAATTCTTTGTTTTTTAAATAAAGAAAGAGCATAAAAAGAACTCTTAGAAATGGGATAGCGATAAGGAGAGAAAACCCTAAAAAGGAGCATAATTGGAACCAATCTTTTTTATTAAAATAAAAAAGGAAAAGATCTTTTAAGGGAATCTGATCGTAGTGTTCAAAATTAAAAAAAGGATTGGCAGAAAACTTAAAAGTAGAACCCCAACCAATTAAAATGAAGAGTCCACTTAGGAGTACTCCGATCGTGAGAAATCGGGAGATGAATAATTCCAAAGAAAGCCGATCTTTCATAATTTAAATCCTTTCATGATCATCTGAAGAGAGACAATAAAAAGGACAAACGTAAAAATTTTTCTTAACAAGATCGCTGACAATTTTGTTAAAAGTTTTGTTCCTAACCAAGAACCTATAATGATACCCAGAGCGACAGGAGAGGCTAACTCCGGCCTTATATCTCCTCTGATAAAGTACGCCCCAGCACTCGCAGCTGCTGTTACCCCAATCATAAAATTAGATGTCGCCGTTGAGACTTTTATAGGTAGCTTCATTGCATTGTCCATAGCGATAACTTTAAAGATACCGCTTCCAATACCGAGAATGGCCGACAGAATGCCAGCAAAATACATACTGATCATTCCAAAGGGGATGTTTTCAACTTGATAATGGGACGTTTGACCTTGATCATTCACATAATGGCCACTGAGTTTTAATTTTTTTGACCAAGGGTGATCATCTTTAGAAATATGATCTTCTCTTTTTTTAAGAATAAGAAATGAACAGAGAAATAAAAAAAATCCAAAACTTAAAAATAACCACTTCGCACTTATATGTGTTGAGATAAAAAATCCCGTTAAGGCGCCAGCTACAGTTCCGAGTTCCAGAACAGAGGCAACCCTTATGTTTGTGAGATTCTTTTTTAAAAGAACGGCAGCACCACTTGAAGAGGTCGCAATAATAGAAACTAAACTAGCAGCAACAGCATACCTAATATCTACATTAAAAAGTAAAGTGAGAGCGGGTACGACGATAATTCCTCCACCAAGGCCCAAGAGAGTTCCTAGAACTCCAGCAATGATAGAAATAAGCAAAAGAATAAGACTAAGCATGGTTTACAGCGTAAATTTTTTAGAACATTTTGAGTTTAGATAATCTAGTAATTTTTGATCATCTGAGAATTTAAAATCAGATGATGAATTCCATAATTCTTTCGCTGGTACTTGGCAGGACTTACCATTTTGAGTGATGACGGCATTTCCTGGGATTAGTCTAGGGTCCTCTCCGCGTTTATTAACTCTAATACTTATTCCCGAGCCATTGTAAGTGATAGGAGCAAACTTCCTTTCAAACCGATTTGGATTAACGTCGACCTTGCCCTCTGTTAATACACCCGCTTTCACCATCTTTGTTTTCTTATCATAGATAACCTTTTCACCAGTTGTCAGCGTGACATGAAGTTCATCATTAACTGCACTAATCGTTGGTTTCATCTTTCTTGGAACAATCAGAATGATTGACTCCATGAGGCCTGATAAGTAGCCAGATCCAGAGTCGTCAGTCACCCATAAATAAGTTTCTCTTTTGGAACTATCCTCTGTGACAAATGACCACTCTCTTACCACTTTTTCTCTTGGATCAATGGGATCTCCTGCGATAGAGTTCGGGCCTACATTTGAAAGTGTAAAACCTTTATATCTGAGATCATTGTCATTTTTTACTTTATAAAACTGATCTTCCCAAGCTGGATCATTCCCAGGTTTTGAAGTAACATACTCAAAATTAATATCCCGTGGATCCTCTCTCTCGAAAGGAGTTCCATTTGGCTCAACTTCGCAGTTCGGATCTTCTTTAATTCCTCCTGAAAACTCACTCACTCTTTTGACAGTGCTGATGAGATCTTGATCTGATTTTTCTTCAACCTTAGATCGATCATATAAAATGACTGCAGGTTTTCTTTCCTGCTTTGAAGGCGTATCAGTAGATGCAATATGATTCTCAAATGTAAAGTGGCGCATCTTAGAGATAGATGCCAAAAGCCTTTGACACATCGGCGTCACTTTTTGTTTAGATTCTTTACACGTTTTGTCTCCAAAATCCATCAATTCAAAAAGTTCCTTTTCTTTTCCATCGGCCCTAATCTCTCGGACGAGAGCTTCTAAGGACTTCTTTTGTGCTTCAAAATTCTTATGACAACTGCTGGTTGCTAATGATCTTTGTTCTGGGGTTGAAACAGAAACACAGTTATTCTTTCCAAAAAGGAGTGGCTGACACTGCATTTCTCCAGGCTTACATTTCCCTACTTTATAATCTGGATTATGTTTTAAAGGTGAGGAGCATTTGTTATTTACTCTTTTACTAGGCCAGCCTCCGTAAAGACAATCCATGTGAAGGGTTGATGCCCACGCCTGATTAACGAGGAAATTAAATAATTGACTGGTTTTATTATCGAATTCTGCAAAGTGTTCGCTACTTTCTAATTCATTAAATAGAGTCTGATAGCTTTTTAATAATTCAACTTTATATTTCAGGTTTGCATTCAACCATGCCTCTTTACCACTTTCACCCCAAGTGAAGGAAAAAGGTAAAAAAATAGAAAACAGAAAAATAAATTTCATCATATGAACTCCTAAATATCTTATCGAAATATTACGAAAAAGATTAAGCAGGATAAAGATCGTCAGATATAAGGTAAATGTATGGAATATCAAAGCATTAAGAGAAATCTCAGAAAGCTATCGTCTAAAGAGAAGGCGATTAAGGCAAAAAGATATTTTAAGACAGAACCAGGTGAGTATTCAGCGAGCGATGTTTTTATTGGGGTGACTACGCCTGAGCTTCGAAAAATGGCCAAAACTCTACTGACTCTCTCTTTTCAAGTATTAAAAA
>CAMAYW010000087.1 GCA_945862475.1 Bacteriovorax stolpii | reverse complement strand
TCAGATACGAGTTTTCAGAAAATGTACAAGATAATCAAGCCGATTTATTTGATCTCTTCTTTGACCTGAACAGTGCTTTGAAGATGACTCATGATATGCTCAGGACTTTCTAGAGTCGCAAGTTTTACAATGAATTTTCCCTCTGTCACGGCATTAATAATCATTTTGGGGTGACTTAGTTTAAATCTAACAAAAAAGACTTTTTCTAAAATATCTGGATGTGATTGTCTCGCAACATACGCCATATGGTTAGCAAGCTGTCGATACATGAGTGATTTTAAATTCGTTGCACCTTTTGGGATAGCTATCTCATTAATTTCCACCGCAAGGTTATTTCCCTCGCAGATTAATTTCCAATTTCCAGGTATGATTTTTTCCAGCTTTATGACCACGGCATTGCAACTTGTGGCCGTGAGTTTGGGATTATTAAAAATACCCCACTTCCTATCGTTTGAGACTTGAAAGATAAACAGCCCAAATAAAAGAAGCCCTATGGCAAGTATCGGTTTTTCCATGAGATATCGCATTCTTTTATTATCTACTGACTCTTTGAATTTTGCACTAAAGAGTTCAACAGGAATACCCGATAAGTATGGTCAGGAAGAGGTAGAAATGAAGAAAGCTCCAAGCACTGAAATGTGGAAAAAGTTGATGCTCTTAGGACATAAAGAAGGCTCTATAAAGCTAACGGACTTGGCCCATGAAATGGACCTTGGTGCCGAAGAAACTCTTGTTTTCATGAGAGAATTATTTCCAGAAGGGACCGGGGTTGAGGTTTATCACAAGGACAAAGAGTGCTGGCTAGATTTCAAAAGCGAGTCCATTCAGTACATGCTTCCTTTGAGTCCTGCGGAATGGATCCACCTTTACCATATTCTAAATTCTCATATCGCGATAGAGTCACCAGTTAATTACTCGCTTAGAAAAAAAGTGACGGAAAATGGTCCTACCAAAGTTGTGATGGAACTTTTAAGTCAATTGGAGCAGTGGGATCAAGACCTCACAGAATCGCAGCAGGATATGGTTCATCATTTAGAAGTGGGAATCGTTGATAAACATCTCATTGAACTCATGACTATTGATGATAAGTGTTACCATCTTTATCCATGTAAAGTTATCCATCTCGAGGGTTACTTGTCTCTTATAGCTGAGGACGCTGAAGATCATTGTTTGACAGTCGTTCCTTTAAAAGATGTGAAGCACTTTGAGACACTTCAGAAAAATATGAAGATCAAAGTGACAGCTTTTGAGGTTGAAGAATTTATTACGGCCATACGCTCTATGAGCGAAAAAGAGACAAGACTTATTTTAAAAATTCATGACCCTGGCTCAATTAATCTTTTTCCAGATCACCATTTTCTAGGTAAGCCCTGTATGGTCACGAATCCCAATGGGGATCTCATTTGGGCGGCCTACGTAGAGCCATGTGAGTCTCTTTATGAATGGATCATAACGTTAGGGAAAAACGTTGAAATTCTAGATCCGTTAAAATTTAAAGAAGAATACCTTATGTATTGTGAAGAAAAATTGAGAAAAATAGCATAAGATTTTGGGCATGAATAATGCCTCTAAACCTTATTTTTTACTCTCTTTTCTTCCAGCAGTTGCCTCTTGGTATTTAGAGACTTACTACACACTCGAAGTTGCTCTTGTGGGCGGGATCTTTCTGGGTGTCGTTGAGATGTTGATAGAAAAAAAGTTTTCTGGTCATGTTCATACACTTTCAAAATTAAATTTATCCCTAATTGTTATTCTTGGTGGTATTTCTCTTCTTGCCAAAGAAGGGCTTTTCTTTAAGTTGCAACCGACTTTTACCGGGGTGGCGATTTCAATCTTCCTCATCGTTAAGAAAATTAAAAATCAATCACTCATGCTTGAAATGCTTAAAGACATGAAACAAAAACCTCCTCTTCCAGAAGATATCTACAAAGCGATGGAGTGGCACCTTTGTTTATTTTTATTAGTCTTTGCTCTATTTATGGCCTGGATTGCCCTTAGTGGATCTACCGCTCAGTGGTTATTTTGGAAAACCGGTGGCTTTTATTTTGCTTTCGGTGGATTTATGGTTTTAGAGATGATCTATATTCAGTGGCTCTTACGGAGAAAAATGAGATGAAGATTTGTATTTTTTGTGGAGCGAGTGCAAGTCTAGATCCCAAAGTGGAACTTGAAATAAAGTCTCTCATGTCGTTTTTTTCTGCCAATGATATTGAGCTCATTTATGGAGGAGCAGGTATTGGCATCATGGGTTCACTTGCAACCGAATTGATTAATAAAGGTGGAAAAGTGACAGGAGTTATTCCACGACAATTAATGAAAAAAGAAATTGCACATGGTGGTTTGAGTCAGCTTCATGTTGTGAAAGATATGCATGATAGAAAAAAGATGATGTATGATCTCTCAGATGCTTTCCTCATTTTTCCGGGAGGAATGGGAACCTTAGATGAGTTATTTGAAATTCTTACTTGGAAACAACTTGGGATTCATCAGAAGCCAATCGCGATCTTAAATATAAATCATTATTTTGATCACCTGCTCTCATTTCTAGATCATGCTGTAGACAGAGGCTTAATCAAATCCCAAGATCGATCCCTTCTATTTGATTCCGAAAAGTGGGAATCCATTTGGTCTTATTTTCAGGAAAATTTAAAATGAAAATTGAACTCGTTCCCTATCATTTACAAAACAGAGCTGAGGCTGAAGAGATTTATTCCATTATTCAAAAATACTACCAAAAATCTCCATGGCCACCTACGGTTGAGAAGATAATGGCCGGTGGAGTAAAATATTACAGAGCTTTTCATGAAAAGCAGCAAATAGGGATTTCAGGAATTGCCTTTAAGACACCCACTCTTGCAGAGACTGTCAAAACGACTATTTTTGATGAATTCCAAGGAAAAAGTCTTGGTAAAGTTCTTTCAAATGAAATTGAACAGGAATGCAAAAGACTAGGGATCAAGAAAGTCATGACGACGATCTATCACTTTAACCACGCTATGATTTCAATCAAATTAAAACAGGGATATACAATCGAAGGATATCATCCTGATCATGAAGCTCCCGGATACCATGAGTACAGTTTAGGGAAAATCATCATATGAATCTCTGGAATTTTTTCGGAAAAAAACCAAAAGAATTATTCTTGGAATTAACTCCTATAGGAAGTCACTGGAGAGTTGTGACATGGAATTTTGATTTAGGTTCTCCACAAGAGAGGCAGTGGACTGTTGAAATTCAGGGTGCGAAATCAAGCTTGATTTCTTGGAAAAAAAGTAAAAAAGAAGAAATATTTTTCTTTGAAAAAGAAAAATTAATAACTAAGAAGATAATAAATGCTCAAGATGAGGATTTAAAAAGTTTAATGAACCTCTCACTTCATTCGACCATTAAATATAGCTTAGAAAAAAATAGAGAATTCATGCTAGCCCCTGTTTCTGGAGCAACGACTTTGGATTTTCAAAATGAGGCGAAGGCCTTGCAATGGATACAAGTCAGTTTTGGAACCTTAAAGTTGGCCTTAGAGGGAATGAAAAAGGATAAAGATCTTATCCTCACAGGAGCTTTCTTTTCAGGAATTGTGCCCGAAGGTGGAGAAGAGGTTTTAAGAGTGATAGCGTTTAATCTCGATATTTTTTACTATCTTAGACCTGATCAGAGCCTCCAGATTGTTGTCTTTAACGACAAGGATTTAGGCCATGGAAAGTCGAAGACGCCAACATTTCAGCAAATAATCAAAGTTACAAAACCACAATTCTATGATGAAATAACTAAGTTGATGTTGGATTTAGCAATAGCTGGAGAGATCTCTTGATCGGATTTTTCTTATTAGTCAGTATTTACTTCGCTTTTTCTTGGGGCTTGCCTTGGCATAAGCTTCCATCAATGATTTCTTTTTCTTATATTTTTGATCTGCTTTTTGCCTTAGGTGTATCTTTTTTCTTCAGACTTCCTTGGTTGTTTAAATGGCAGATCAATAAACAAGGATTAAAAGCAATAGCCGAAGGTCTGTTACTTGCCGTCTCTTCTATCTTTGCTATTTGGTATTTAGATATAGAAACTCCGTTTAGACTTGTTTCTGGTTTAGAGTGGCATCTTCTTATCTTTGCTCCTATCCTTGAGGAACTTGTATTTAGACAAACATTTCAAAGATTTCTGGTGACCCAAGTTGGTGGTAAGTACGTCACCAGTATGCTCGTTGCCTCTATTTTTGCATTCTCGCATCTTGTGGGCCTCAAGGTCCTACCTGTAGATTATGTGCCTTTTATAGGATTCCAAGTCTTCTATACTTTTGTCTTAGGGCTTATCTGTGGCCAGGCAATGCTCAGGTTTCACTCTGTGATTGCACCAATTGTTATCCACTTTCTTTTTAACCTGACTTTTTATATTGCCCTGCAGCTAGATATCATTTAAGTCTCAACTTTACTTAGGTTTCTTCCATTGCTAAATTGCATCAAAATATTCACCCCCAGTCTTAGACTTAATAACTAATGTTTTGAGGGACCTATGGAAAATACCAATACGACTTCTGTGAAAGTTGGCGAGATCGAATTTCCCCCACGTAAAGTTTGGATGAAAACTTATGGCTGTCAGATGAACTATCATGACAGTGAAAGAATCATGTCTCATCTTTCTGGTTTGAATTTTAGTAAAACTGAGGAACAGTCTGAAGCTGATCTTGTGATCTTTAACACGTGTGCAGTTAGAGATTTGGCGAACCAGAAGTTCTACTCGCATTTAGGCGAAACGAAAAAATTAAAAACAAACCCAGAAGTCGATCCAGAAACGGGCCTCAAGAAAAATGTCATCGTTGCTGCCGGAGGTTGTATCGCTCAGACCGAGGGAAAAGATCTCATTTCAAAATATAAGCAACTTGATTTTGCCTTTGGAACGGATGTGGTTGATAACATCGGTGAGATGGTTTATCGCGCCTATGCAGGTGAGAAAAAATTTGCTGTCACTTCCTGGGACCGCTCAGATAATTATTCGATAGAAACAAAGATTACTCATGGCTCTCCAATGGCCTTTGTGAATATTATTAAAGGCTGCGATAAATTCTGCTCCTATTGTATCGTCCCCTTTACTCGTGGAAGAGAAAAGAGTCGCCGCTTAGATGAAGTCGTGAAAGATGTTAAGCGACTTGTTGAATTTTCAGGCGTCCAAGAAGTCATGCTTCTAGGTCAAAATGTGAATTCCTACGGAAAAGATAATGGAGAGTCTCTGGCCCAATTAATCATGGAATTAGAAAAGATCGATGGACTTGTGCGACTTCGTTATACCACTTCTCACCCATATGATGTGACAGACGATCTCGTGGATGCCCATAGGAATGCCAAAAAGCTAGCTAATCATTTGCATCTTCCAGTTCAGTCAGGGTCCAATACGGTTCTTCAAAGAATGCTAAGAGAATATACTATCGAGCATTATCTTGAACTCATCAGAAAGATGAGGGCCGCCAATCCTGAAATGATCATTTCCACCGATATCATTGCTGGTTTTCCCAACGAAACAGAAGAGGAGCACGAGGCCACGATGAAGCTTTTAGATGAGGCTCAGTTCGATTTCATCTATGCTTATTCATTTTCTGCTCGTAAAGGAACAAAAGCCGCCAGAATGAATGATGTTTTAAATGACGACATTCGGGGAAGACGTCTAAGGGAAATTCAAGAGAAGCAATTAAAAATTCAGGCCAATATTCGTCAGGGCATGATTGGTAAAACCTACAGAGTGCTGGTTGAAGAAAAGGGACTTTCTAAGGGAGTCACTAAGTGGACCGGGCGGACGTCTTGCTATCGACTCGTTCATTTTGAGCCTGAAACCCCTGAGAGTGATTATCAGTGGCATTGGGTTGATGTTGAAATTACATCGGCAACTGCTTTATCGACTCAAGGGAAAATCATAAGGGACCTCGGTAAACTCTCGTGAAGCATGTATTGTTTGTCTTTGCTTGGGTAAATTTTGGGTTTGGTATTGTGGGGGCCTTTCTTCCCATCATACCGACAACACCTTTTCTTATCTTAGCTGCTTACTTATTTTCTAAGTCATCGCCAAAGTTTCATGCATGGATACTAAATCTTCCTATTGCAGGTGATGGGATTAGAGACTGGCAAAAAAATAGAGTCATTCGAACGAGAGCGAAGGTTCTATGTGTTTCAATGATCACTCTTTCACTGGTCTTGATTCATCTAAATCATTCGATTCCTGGTGTTGTAAAATACACTGTTTCTGGGATTCTCGTTTCAGTCGCGGGATTTGTTATGACGAGAAAGAGTCATGCGTAGGGATTTGTTATGAGTAAGTGGTTTATCATTCTTATGTTTTTGAGCACTAGTTGCAGTATGATGAGTTACCTTGCTGAGCAGGGAGTTGAGCAAGTGAAGCTCCAGTGGAACGGAAGAAGGAACGAAGAGTTTCTGAACGATCCCAATATTACCCAGGAAATGAAAAATAAAGTAGTCTTGGTTGAAGAGTACAAAAAATTCTTTTATTTTTATTTTGAAAAAAAATCCACTGATATTTATTCTAAAACAACGATTCTTTCAGATAAAGCAGTTACCTACTTAGTCATTGCGAGTTCCCATACAAAAATTAAGCCTCACGATTTTAAGTTTCCCTTCATGGGATCTTTTCCTTACATAGGTTTTTTTAAAAAAGAATCAGCTGAGGAATTTGCAAAGGACTTAAATCAAGACGAGAATCTCGTGACCTATATTCGTCCCGTCTATGCTTATTCTACACTTGGATATTTTGAAGATCGCATCCTTTCCTCATTCTTCCACTATGATGATGTTGAATTAGCGGAGCTCGTTTTCCACGAACTTTTTCATACGGTCTTTTTTATTAAAGATGAGGTTGACCTGAATGAAAATTTAGCGAATCTCTTTGGAAAGGAACTTCTCTATGAATATTTTAAAGGACGAGAGGAGCTTCAGTCTTATTTAAAAATAGAAAAGAAAAAAGAGTTATTATCTAAAAGAGTGGTCGAATTAATTGGGATACTCCAGGATGAATTTTCAAAACTAGGTGTCTTCATCACAGATTCAAAAGCGGATGAACTCACGAACAGATTTGTAACGGAAGTCTTTTTACCTGATATACGATCTTATTGTCAGACTCTTGATCTTCCTCAAAGTGAATGTGAAATCAAAGAAGATTGGAATCAAGCTGCGTTTGCTGCATTTTTAACTTATGAAGAAGAGCAGGACTTTCTTCAGAAACTCAAGGGCCAGCTTCAATTGGACTTAAAGCAATTTCTTTTCTGGTTAAATAATGAATATAAAAGTTTTAATAAAAAATCCAACTTTCAGTCTTTCACAGATCACCTAAGATCAAAACTACAGGTAACAGATGCGCCAGCTCCTTCTCATTGATCCTCTTTCTAAATTAAATATTAAAAAAGATTCTTCTCTTATGCTAGCACTTGCAATGCAAAAGAGGGGGATTGAGACCTATGTTTTTTTTGAAAATGATTTTGCGATTCATAATAATGGAAAGATACAGCTTAAAGTTTTCTCCTTTAGTGGTTCACTTAAAAAAGATCAAATTTACTTAGAAAGTTTCTCGACGACGGGTGAAAAGCTGATTGAATTAAACGAAAGTGATGTGGTTCACATGAGGCTAGACCCACCATTTGATTCACGTTATTTACGGATCCTATGGATGCTGGATCATTTATGTAGTCTCGGAATAAAGGTCATGAATCATCCCCGCGGTATCATGAATTTTAATGAGAAACTATTTGCTTATAGGACTCCCGGAGCAACTCCTAGTTTTGTTGGGCAAAGTCTAAAGCTCGCTCAGGATTTCGTTCTTTCACTTAAAACTCAACCCACGGCGCTTATCCTCAAGCCTCTTGATCTTTATAGTGGAATAGGAGTGGAAAAACTTGGTCTCAATGAATGGGAGAAGAGATTTGAATCTAAGGTAAAGGAGCTTAGTGGTCCTGTTGTTGTTCAGCCTTATATTGAGACCGTTTCACAAGGTGAAATACGCTCTATATACTTTAAAGGGCAGGAGCTAGGAACGATTCTTAAGACTCCACAAAAAGGGGAGTTCCTCTCCAATATAGCTCAAGGAGCGACTTTTCATTCGGAGACATTAACTTCTAAAGCAAGATCTCAGTGCGAAGCGATTGCTAAAGAATTATCCGATCATCGTGTTGATTGGATTGCCTTTGATATACTCGGAGATTCGGTTCAGGAAGTGAACATCACGTGCCCAGGACTTTTAGTTGAAGTGAGTTACGCCCACCAGAGAAATCTGGCGGACGTTATCATTGATCTTATGATTTAATCGAAAGTTTTCGTACCGTCAGCAGCAACTTCAACATCAATGACCCAACAGTCCATCGATCTGACGTCTGA
>CAMAYW010000086.1 GCA_945862475.1 Bacteriovorax stolpii | reverse complement strand
ACACTTAAACCAATATAGGGAGAGACCGCATCTTTAATATCTCGAATTAGCTCTTCATGATCTGGAACTGACTCATACTCAGCGACATCTAAGAATTCATAAACGAGATTATCAAAGTTATAGGTCAATATTGAATAGAGAATCGCAATCAAGTTGGCACGATTTTTTTTACTTAAAGTCCCCATGAGACCAAAATCGATAATCCCTATGGTTCGATCCCGCATGACAAAAAAATTACCACCATGAAGATCAGCATGAAAAAAACCATCGGCCAACAAAGTATGGGTAAATAACTGGATACTTTTCTCCAATTTTTCAACCATGTCATGCCCGATATCATCCAAAGAGCTAAATTGATTAAAAGGTCTCCCATCTAAAAACTCCAAAACGAGCACTTCTTGACTGGAGAATTCTCTATAGACTTTGGGAACTACAAGATAGCGATCAGTATCAATAGTCTCTAAATTTTTCCGAAGCCTCTCACAATTCTGAGCTTCAATCAGAAAATTTAATTCTGTCTGAGTACTTTTAAAAAAATCTGAAATCATCTTGGATAATCCAAGAAAGCGAAGATCCGAAGAGACTCTTTCGATCTTATTGATGATATAAATAAGAATTTCAAAGTCTGTTAAAATAAGTTTCGTAATATTAGGTCTTCTAACCTTCACGACAACTTTTTGTCCATTATGAAGTTCAGCCTTATAAACGACACCAATCGAAGCAGTACCTATAGGTACCTGATCAATTGAAGAAAAGACTTCAGAAATCTTTTTTCCAAGATTATCTTCTATGACTTTTTTGGCAACTTCAAAGGGAATGCCTTTAACCTGGTCTTGTAAAAGTTTTAATTCTTTTATTACTGAAGGTTCAAGAAGATCTTCTCTTGTTGCTAGAAGCTGACCCAGTTTAATAAAACTTGGTCCAAGTTCTTCAAAACTTTTTCTTAGTTGTTCACCAAAATGCTGCCACCACTCTTCTTTGGATAAATCTTCACTTTTTAATTCTGTAACTCTTGATGGGAGAACAAATCCGGGGATCACCTTATCAAGGCCTGATTTGATAATCAGTTCAGCAAAACCATGACGACTCAAAACGTTTAGAATTTCACGAAATCGTGAAACGTTTTTTATCGTTTTTGAGATACCTATTCCGGTTTTAATTATGTCCATAAATAAACAAAGTCGCTTTTTATTTTATGGTAAGTTAAAATGCTCTAGGGACCAATGTTCATATAAATAGAACTATTTACCGCTATGTCAAAACTGACTATTTTAATTTTTTTTCTTATTAGTTATAGCACTTGGGGGGCACAAACCTGCTCTCGAGTAGCGACCATTAATTATCAGGAAGTTCTCGTGGATGTCAGCAATGCGACTCGAGGAGAAGGATTAAGGTATTACCTAGAAAAGGATGAGGTCTCTAAGGGACTTCTGAACGAGTACCAAGAAAACAATCGTCCAACCTGGAAAAGAGCAGCATTAAGTACCTTAGGAACGGCCATGATTCTGGGTGGTTTGCTCCGAACCTCTGGAGGAGACGAAGGAGGAATTACCGGCAAAAATTTCCTCTTATTTGGCGGTGCAACCATGATTGGAATTAGCTATCTTATTTCAAAAACAAATCAATACAATAATGAATATTTACTTTTAAGATCCATTGAGGAATATAACAAGCGAAATACACCCAAAATATTTTTCGCTCCGACTGATCTTAAACAAGGCATTGGTGGTGGAATTGGTATTGGTCAGGAGTTTTAAGTGTCTCTAAATTGCTATAAATGCTCTAAACCTCTTTCTGAAACTTTCAAAGTGATGGTTGGAAGAAGAGATACATGTCCCTCATGTATGGCGGACATACGATGCTGTAAAATGTGTCAATTTTACGATCCAAAGGCCTATAATGAATGCCGAGAATCATCTGCAGACAGGGTACAAGATAAAGAGAAAGCTAACTTTTGTGATTATTTTAAGATAGGCTCTCCAGGATCAAATCCGGATCAGGCGAGACAGGATGCTCTAGCGAAAGCAGCAGCACTTTTTAAGAAATAAATTAGAGGACTATATGAGCGAGCCCATGACAATGCTTGGAAAAAAACTTCTTGAAGATGAACTCAGTCATCTTATCCGCGTTGAACGTGAAGAAATAAAGCAGGCGATCGCAGAAGCTAGAGAACTTGGTGATCTTAAAGAGAACGCTGAATATGCAGCAGCAAAAGAAAGACAATCTATTATTGAAGGAAGAATTCTTAACGTTCAATCCAAGATTGCCAGCGGCCGAGTGGTCGATGTTTCCTTACTAAATACTGAAAAAATCGTTTTTGGTGCCACCGTAACTATTTTTGATCATCAAAAAGATTGCACAACGACTTTTCAAATCGTCGGCGAAGACGAGGCAATGACTGACCCTAAAAAAATCTCTTACAATTCTCCACTGGGTAAAGCTCTTATTGGAAAAGAAGTTGGAGACGAAGTGATCGTCAAAGCTCCCAAAGGTGATTTGACCTATGAAGTCCAAGACATTAAGTACTGCTGATATAAACTGGTCTTCACCATTATCTCATCTTCATCAGGGTAAGAAGCCTTCTCCTACAATTGAGAAATTAGAATCTGCAGGAATCCAGACGATTCGCGATCTTCTATGGATTCTTCCATTGAGGCTCCATAAAACTCCAATGGCGAAACCTTTTAGAGATGCAGAATTAAATCAATTCTTTAAAGGATCAGGAAAAGTCATTCATGTTGAAATACGGCCTGCTTTCGGAAGACGAGGAAAGGGAAATATACTTCTCTATAATGGCTTTGTTGTCTTAAAGGACGATTTATCCCATGAATCTATCAGCCTAA
The DNA here is from genome assembly GCA_945862475.1 of Bacteriovorax stolpii. GTDB lineage: Bacteria > Bdellovibrionota > Bacteriovoracia > Bacteriovoracales > Bacteriovoracaceae > Peredibacter. Next base: position 5,549 of record CAMAYW010000086.1, on the reverse strand, counting down.
GATGGTTTAATCTTTATCCTAACCAAAAAAAACAAATTGAATCATTAGAACGAATTTCATTTTTAGGACAAGTCCAAGAATATAAAGCTCAAAAACAAATCATTAATCCCCAGATTATTGACTCACAACTCGAGAGTCCTCCCTTTATTATTGAATATCCTACCGTGAATAAAGTCAGTGGGACTCACCTTAAAAAAATTATCGATCTCATTCCACATCATCTTTGGGCGCAAATACCGGAATTAATCCCAGAGCTGGGTTACAACAAAAAAATGGCACTTGGAGAAGCTTTTCAAACGATGCATGGACGAATAAGTCCAGAGCATTACCTACCAGAGCTTAAAAACAAAGCTGAGGAAAGACTCATTTATGAGGAATTTCTGGTTGATCAACTAAAAATTTATACGAGAAGAAAATTCATTAAGAGAAAAAAAGCACCTGTTATTTCAATTGAAGAAAGTCGGATAAAAGACCTTGCATCCAATTTACCTTTTGAATTAACAACTGATCAATTAAAGGTTTATAGCGAGATTATAAAAGACCTTAAGTCAGGACACCCTATGATGAGAATGATCCAGGGAGATGTTGGTTGTGGAAAAACTATTGTCGCTTTTCTTGCGGCCCGAGTTTCAAATAAAAGTGGTTATCAAGTGGCACTCATGTGCCCAACTGAGGCTCTTGCCAATCAACATTTTGAATCATTTAAACAATTAAATCCGGCCTTAGAAATTGAACTTCTCCTCGGCTCGACGAAAGCGAAAGAGAAAAAACAAACACTTAAAAATCTTATTGAAGGTCAAACAGAAATCGTCATCGGGACTCATGCTCTTTTTCAAGATTCGGTTAAATTTAAAAAGTTGGGTCTTGCGATTATTGATGAGCAACATAAGTTTGGAGTGGAACAAAGGCTAAAGCTGATTAATAAAGGTGAGGGCACTCATAGTTTAATTATGACAGCGACTCCGATACCTAGAACTCTTAGTCTTGCCCAATATGGAGATCTTGATATTTCTTCCATAAAAATGATGCCCTCAGGAAGAAAAGGAATAAAGACTCGTATCACGGAGAGAGTCAACTACGAAAAATATCTAGAGTTTATTAAAAGCAGATTATCAATTGGGGAACAAGCCTATTTTGTTTTCCCTGCTATTGATGAAAGTGAAACGCTTGATATTCAAAACGTAAAAGAGGGCCACAAGAAATATCAGAATATCTTTAAGGAATTTAAAGTTGAAATGCTTCATGGACAAATGGATACGGCCGAAAAAGATCACGTTATAAAAAATTTCAGAGAAAAAAATATTCATATTCTCATCTCCACGAGTGTCATTGAGGTAGGGATCAATATTCCCAATGCCACTATCATGAGTATCTACAATCCTGAACGTTTTGGACTCTCCTCACTTCATCAATTGAGAGGAAGAGTGGGACGAGGGGATAAAGCGGGTTTTTGTTTTCTCGTTTTAGATAAAGAAGTTTCGCCAGAGGCATACCAAAGGCTAAAGGTTATTGAAAATAACCTAGATGGTTTTATTATTGCTGAGGAGGATCTCAAGTTTCGAGGAGAGGGAGATTTATTTGGAGTAGATCAATCAGGAACAATTACCTCCAAGAAACTCGCGAACTTCATCACGCATACTTCTATACTCGAGCAAGTTATTCGCGATATTGATGACATACAAACGAAAAGACCAGAAATTCTTGCACCACATTTTGAAAGACTCGCAAAAGATCAAAAAATCCTCGATACTATTTAAGAGGTTGCAATCATGATACATTTTGAAGTTATAAAATCTCCCGACGAAAATGTCCTTTCGGAATTTAAGTATTTCCAAAACCAAATTTACATCGGAAGAGGACAGGGTGATCTTTGGATTAATGACAGTGAGTTATTAAAGTCACACATCATGCTTGAAGTCCTTCATAAAGATCTTCTTCTTCACCCTCAAAAAAATGTCCCATTTTACCTCATTAATGGGAAGAGAGCTTCGGCAATAAGAAAATTAAAAAAAGGAGATCAAGTATCTCTAGGGAATACGACGATCAAAGTCATCGCATTTGAAGAAACGATGAAAGAAAGCAAGAAGCAAATACTTAATGAAAAACTAAACTCTCTTATTGAGACGAATGCTTCCAGGCTTTCTGTGGTCGAAACCTTATCCAAACTTATGAAGCAGTAATATGTTTAAATATAATGATTCTAATTTTTTTAAGACAAGCGATGGGGAGCAAATTTTCTACTCTAGAAACTTTTCTTCCTTTGATCCCACGAAACCCATGATTGTCCTTAACTATGGTCTCGTTTGTAGTAACCATCATTGGAAATTTCAGATCCCCTTTTTAGATGATTTGGGTTATCAGCTCCTCATTCATGATTATCGAGGTCATTTTCAATCTTCTGGATCCCATGATTTTAAAAAAATTACTTTTCAACAAATGGCGACAGATGTTTCAGAGCTTTGTGGATTTTTAGGCATACCAAAAGCGATTATGATCGGCCATTCAATGGGTGTGAATGTTTGCCTACAACTTGCAAAAGATTATCCGTCTCTGGTGTCAGGTATGATTCTCATTTCTGGAACTTTTCTTAATGTGAAGGATGTAATGTTTGATACCAACCTAATGGAGTTTATTGCACCTCTTGCTTCAATCGGTTTAGAAAAATACCCCGAAATTTTTAAAAAGATTTGGTCGAGTTCTGGAATGAATCCTGTCGTTCGCGAACTCATTCACTCTACTGGCTTTAATCGTGCCAAGGTTTCAAAAGAATTTATTGAAATCTATTTAAATCGAGTCGGACAACTTGGGGCCGAAGTTTTCTTTCAACTTTTTAATGAAATGACGAAACAAAATATCACTGGCAGTCTTGAGAAAATGAAAATGCCCTCACTCATTATTGGAGGGTTTAAAGATAACGTCATTCCTAATCATCTTCAGAGAACACTCGCCTCTCTCCTGCCAAAATCAGAAACTTATTTTCTAAAAGATGGCTCTCATGTCCCGCAAGCTGACTTTCCCAACATGATTAATGAAAGGATTGAGCTCTTTGTAAGCCAAAATTTTAGTCAATCTTGATGTTATTAAGTTCAATAATTGGACGAAAAATTCTCTTCATTGCTGACTTGAGCTGAGATTTTTTATACTCAGCATGTGAAGCCTCACCCTGTGAATTTTTCATGTGACTGTCGTTATCTGTTATTTGAACTTCGAATGGATAGAAGAAACGAACATCCCTAGAGATGGCCGAAGTATCTAAGTTAAGAAGTGCTTGAGAAATAGGATTTTGTTTTTCCCTCAAAGCAAGTTTTCTGACTTCATTAAATGAGGCCATGAATGGATTTCTATATTTAATCAATTGTCGTCCAGTAAAGTGAATCGCTCGATATTCTTCTAGTGTGTGTTTATTATCATGACCCACTTTATGAGGAACACAATCCCCTATGAGCTTATTAAGCTCCGAATAAAATTTCGGCTCATCCATCTGGCTTCGAATCGCCGTCTTATAAAGGGTATAAATCTTTTTCCTAAGTATACCAAGATCGACCAAGGTATTTTGGGATCGACTAGGTTTAATATTGTTGATCATGATAACGTGATTTCTGTGGAGAAACTTAATCACTCTTAAAGCATCTAGCTTATTTTCAGTAATAATCCTGACTCCAATTCTGTCAAAAAGTTCTTCCGCAACGTTTTCCTGCTTGTGAAGCAATTTGATAACAATTGAATCTCTTGTCTTTTTTGCTTTTGTTTGAAAATCGACAAGAGGGATCAGAGTTCCTGTTTCGTTTTTAAAAAATAATTTATTTGCCTCATCACGGTGGATAAATTTATAAAAGCGATCAAAAATTTGCTGCTGAATTGTTGAATAATACCGATAACGGAGATCTTTATCTGTATGCAAAAGTGTATGCATCACCTTTAAAACAACTCCGGCCCAAAGCTGCTCATCCGTTTTAAGTTTTACAGTTGAGTGTCCCGTAGCTGCTAAAAAAAGTTCCGAAATATTTGTAATTGTAAAAAGATAGCTAGGAATCTTTAAATCAAGTCCGTCTGGGTTTCCTTCTTTCAAAAAGTATCTTTTGATAAACTGTACGGCCTCTTGAAAAATACCAAAGAGCTCAGCACTCTCTACGGGATCAGAAATATCAAACCCATATCCATAAAGAAAATTAGCAACTTGATTTTTATCGTGAAGTTCGGTGAGGTAGTTCGTTGCATCTAGAGATGATTTACCACTGCAGACAACATCAAAGGTCTCCCAGTTAAATCCATAATCAGAAAGGTAACTTGGTCTTTCGGCCATATCTTTGCCAATCTCTCGTCATGCGTTTAAAGTTATAAAAAGGCAAACTAGCGTAAATAATATGAAAGAGCAAAAAATTCAGGGACCTTCCTTTCTCACAACTCTCTTTCTTTCCTGGTTTTATACAGGTAAATCCCCCAAGGCGCCCGGGACCGTTGGAAGCTTTGCGACACTCCCGTTAATGTATCTTCTCCATTATCTAAATATAAATATATATACTTTAATTATTCTTATTATCATTCTTTACGCTACCGCAGTTGTTGTAACCCAGAACGTACAAAAGAAATTTCATTTGCATGACCCTCAATGGATTGTCATTGATGAGGTCATAGGAATGCTTATTGCTTGGAGTTTTGTCCTTTCAATTGAACTTCCTATTCTTGCTACGGTTTTTATAAGTTTTAGATTTTTCGATATTATAAAGATTTGGCCAGCTTCTTATTTTGATCGGCTTCATCATGGCATGGGAACAATTACAGACGATGTAATAAGTGGCATCTATGCCGGAATTTTTACCTTTTTCATCCAGAAGTTTTTATAATTCACCGCAACAATGCGCTAAATAATACAATTTGTTAGACATCCGTAAATTTTCCGTAAAAATTGCATTTAAAGCATTGTCGAAAACGCGGGTGGGTGTTAGCGTTTTATTAACAACACACACTTGAAAAAACATTTTATAAGAGAGAAGGAGAAACCTCATGTCTTTAAATCACTCAAACACTGCTGATGCAACAAACAAGAAAAAGGCCCTTGATCTTGCTCTTTCAACAATTGAAAAGCAATTTGGTAAAGGTGCTATCATGCGCTTGGATTCAGCTGAAGCGGCTGAAAAAATTCCTGCGATTTCAACTGGCTCACTTGGAATCGATCTTGCTCTTGGTGTTGGTGGTATTCCTCAGGGACGTATTATCGAGATTTATGGACCTGAATCTTCAGGTAAAACAACTCTCACTCTTCATATTGCAGCTGAATGCCAGAAGGCCGGCGGGACTGTAGCGTTCATTGATGCAGAACATGCTCTTGATACAGTCTACGCAGCTAAACTTGGAGTCGATATTCCTAACACTCTTATTTCTCAGCCAGATTCTGGGGAACAAGCACTCGAGATTACGGATATGCTTGTTCGTTCAGGTGCTGTGAACCTTTTAATTGTGGACTCAGTTGCTGCCCTCACTCCAAAAGCTGAACTTGAAGGAGATATGGGTGACTCTCACATGGGTCTTCAAGCAAGACTTATGTCACA
>CAMAYW010000085.1 GCA_945862475.1 Bacteriovorax stolpii | reverse complement strand
ATTTTAGTCTTTTTTGCATTTTTGTTTGCTCTTACCTCAAAGGCAGAAGATTGCTCGCCCGTTACAGAAGTGAGATGGCTTCTTAAAGAAGTAGAAGAAACCCATCCTCAACTTTTATTTAAAAGACTTCAACTCGATCAGCAAAAAGCAAGAGAGTTTGATGCGAGAAAAATCATTAATCCGGAGCTTGAGCACTTCTCAGTTTGGGGAAGAGAATTTGAACCTAAAACTGTTTACATGAATGAAACAAGATTGTGGTTCACTCTTCAGCTTGCCAACAAAAGACAAGGCAGAATAAATGAATGGGAAAAAAATCTTTCTCTTCAAAAGTTTGAAGAAATTCTCTTGAAGCAAGCCCTACTTAAAGATTTATGGCTCAATTTTTTTAGACTCCATCAAATTCATGAGGAAGTAAAAATTAAATCAAAAATTATTTCAAAACTTGAAATAATACTTTCTCAATATGAAAAAAGAAAGGCCCTGAGTCCAGATCAAAGTATGGAAGATCAAATCATCAGAATGGTGGTTGATAATTTCGAGCTTTCAAGATCCTTTTTAAAAAAAGAAGAACTTGGTATTTTTGAATTTCTTAAAGAAGTGACTGGATACCAATGTCAAATAAGAAAAATTTCTGCTCAGGAAGATACCATTAAATGGCCTTCGGTGCTTACCATTAATGGAGTAGACCCGGTGGACATGACCTTGTCAAAACTAGCAGGATTTGAATTAGACCTCATAAAGTCATCTGCCCTTTTAGCAGAAAAAAAGGCTGTTCCTGATCTTAGAATGGCGCCTGTTTTTCAAAATTATCAAACAGGGGATCAGAATGTTTATACCGGTGGAGTCTCTTTTGTTTTTCCACTCGCCATTTTTGATCGAAATCAAACGGAGAGATTAAGCACCACTTATCAAAAGGCGTGGGCAGAAAAGAAATTAGAAATCTCAAGAATGAAAGAAAACCAGCGACTCATTTTTTCTACTGAAAAATATAAATCAGGTCTAAATGTCCTTCGAGAGGTTGATCTTATTGAAAAGAGTCTTTCTCGTTTTGAATCTGTAGAGAATTGGTTTAAACAGGGGAAAATTTCTATTTCAAATATTGTTGAATTCTGCCGTCAGCTCGATGAGATCATGAAAAATTATCATTACGGAGAATCACTCCTTATGAATGATCTTCTGGAGATTTATGAGTTGAAGGGTCTAATAACGAGCGAAAATCTAACAAAGCTAATTTAATATTATGATTAAAAAAATTGTTCATCTCTGCGTCCATCAGCCTGCGATTATTCTTCTTGTGGTTCTAATCACTATGGGTATTGGTGTCGCCTCCTTTTTTGAACTCCCCATCGACGCTGTCCCTGATATTACCAACACTCAAGTACAAATTATAACAAGGGTAAACGGTCTCGTTCCTGAAGAAATAGAAAGAAAAGTTACCTTTCCTATTGAATCTGCACTTAACGGTATTATTGGAGTTAGTCAGTCACGCTCCACCACGAGATTTGGAATCTCGCACGTCACTGTTGTTTTTGATGAGAAAATGGATATCTACAAAGCACGTCAACTCGTCATGGAACGATTAACAAGTATTGCACCAGACCTCCCGGAAGGAGTTAGACCGGAGCTGGGTCCAATCTCAACAGGACTTGGTGAGATCTACCATTATCAAGTCGAGGCAAAAGTAAAAAAAACGGGAGAGGATCGACTTTTACAATTAATGGAAATCAGAGCGATTCAAGATTGGTTTGTAAGACCTAGACTTTTACGAGTCAAAGGGGTCACGGAGATCAATACGATTGGTGGTTTTGAAAAGCAATACCATATTCAACCTGATCTAAGTCTTATGCGTCAGTTTGCAATCACTTTTGATGATATTGCCTTTGCCGTGAGAAGAAATAATTTAAGTGTTGGTGGTGGTTATGTTGAAGAAGGGCCAACGCAATTTTTGATTCAAGCGGATGGATTATTAAAAAATATAAAAGACATAGAAGAGATTCCCATCAAACTCAATAAATCTCTTAACGTTATTAAAGTTAAAGACATTGCCAAGGTTCGGTTATCTACAGAACTAAGAAATGGCGCCGCCCTCATTGATGGTGAAGAGGGCGTCCTTGGTACAGTTATGATGACAATGGGGGAAAACTCAAGGCAAGTTGCTAGCCGTGTTGCTAAAGAGGTTGAAAAAATCTCAAGCATCCTTCCTGAAGGATACGTTCTGAGATCTCTTTATGATCGATCGGTTATGGTTAACGCAACACTTTTAACAGTTGAGAAAAATCTTCTGTTCGGTTGTGGCCTCGTTGTTTTATTTCTTCTTCTTCTGGTTGGAAATTTACAAGCAGCAGTTATTGTAGCGCTCGTAATTCCCGTCTCCCTTCTCATAACTTTCATTCTCATGAAGGTTAACGGAATTTCCGGAAATCTTATGAGTTTAGGGTGTTTGGATTTCGGAATTATTATCGATTCCGCTGTCATTGTTGTGGATGCAACGATGAGACTTATTTCGAAGAAGTCTCAAAAACTTGGAAGAGAACTTACTAGAGATGAGATTAAGGAAGTCAGTGTCGAAGGCACTTCCCATGTATTTAAAGAAGCTTTTTTTGGACAACTTATCATCGTTCTCGTCTTTTTACCGATATTCGCTTTAAATGGTGTAGAAGGCAAAATGTTTGTTCCTATTGCCACAACATTCGTTTACGCTCTACTCGCAGCCCTCGTTCTCTCTTTTACGTTCGTTCCTTGTCTTTGTGGTCTTATTTTACCTGGAAAACTTTCTGTAAAAAAACCATGGCTCATGCGAAAGGCGGAAGAAGTCTTTACGCCGCTTTTTAATAAGTCCCTTAATAACAGTCGCTATGTTCTTGGGTCCGCAGTAGCGATCGTTTTTATTTCCGGTTGGGTCTTTTCAAGAATGGGAGGAGAATTCATCCCTCAACTTGATGAAGGTTCACTCGCTCTAGATATGATTAGACCTGTAGATATTGCCACTTCAAGATCTATTGATCTTCAGGCACAAACGGAAAAAGTCATTCTAAAATTTCCTGAAGTCACTCATACTTTTTCGCGCCTAGGAACATCCTCTATTCCCGCAGATCCAAGTGGAATTAACCTGGGTGATACCTTCATCATGATGAAACCCAAAGAAGAGTGGCCGAAAATTGATGGCAAAGTTCGAACGAAGCCAGAGCTTGTAAACGCCATTGTTGATAAAGTGAAGGCTGAGGTACCCGGACAATTCTTCATGACCACTCAACCCATGCAAATGAGATTTAATGATCTCCTTGAAGGGACAAGGGCCGATGTTTCAATCAAAGTTTTTGGCCCGAATGTTGAAGTTTTAGAAAAGTTATCGCAAGAGATTCAATCTGTTGTAAAGCCTGTTCGTGGAACTGGTGATGTTCAGCTTCAATTAAAGGCCCGTGTTCCTGTTTTAAAAATTACTCCTAAAAAATCTGAAATGAGGCAATTGGGTCTTGGGAATGAAATGATTCTCACTCCCGTTGGATCAGGATATCAGGGAGAAAATGTTGGTAGTATTTATAACGGTGTTCAACGATTCCCTATTTTTGTGAGACTTGATCACCCGGATAGAGCTGATCAGGAAAAAATGCGTGTGATGCCCGTTGGTTTTACTGATGAACTTCAAATTCCCTTTAAAGATGTCGCAAATATTGTAAGAGAAGAAACCTACCAAACTCTTTTTCGCGAATCGAGCGAGCGAAGAACTGCAGTTCTTGTTTCTCTTAAAGATAGAGATGTCCAAAGCTGGGTGACGGAAGCTCTTGAGCTCGTGAATAAAAAAGTGAAAGTCCCTTCCGGTTACTCATTAGAGTGGGGTGGAAATTATAAAAATCTCCAGAACGCAAAAAAATCTTTATCGGTACTTGTTCCTCTTACGTTGATGCTTGTTTTCTTTATCATCTATCTTGTTTTTAGAGACTTTTGGCAGGCCCTTATTATTTTCTGTTGTGTTCCACTTAGTTTAGTTGGGGGAATATTTGTCTTAGCTCTTATGGGTCTTAACTTTTCAGTCTCTGCCGGTGTGGGGTTCATTGCTTTATTTGGGATCTCAGTTCTCAATGGTGTTATCCTCGTTAGCTATTACCGTGAACTCGCCCATGAAGGGGTTTCCTCTTCACAAGCTGTAAAAGAGGGAACACTTGTTCTTCTTAGGCCAATTCTCATGACCGCTTTAGTTGATGCTTTTGGCTTTTTGCCAATGATGATGGCAACGGGCCTAGGAGCAGAAGTTCAAAAACCTCTCGCTGCAGTTGTAGTTGGTGGGATTATTTCTGCAACGATTCTAGCGATTTTTGTTCTTCCACTTTTATATTTAGCAATTGAGAAAAGACGTATCCATAAAGGAATTGAGAGTCATTGAAAAATTTTAGATGTCTTATTTTTATATTTTTGATTTTTCTCTCGTTCAGGGGTTTTTCAAAATCTCAGTTTGATTTTTCTGGAGGAATTCAGGGCCGAACCCTACCTTCTTTCGGGGCCGAGATCTATGCAGAGTCAGGCTACAATCAACTTCTTTGGGGCAAAAAAGAGAATAAGGCCGATTTTAAATATGGTCTCATTAGACCTAGTGTTGCTGCTAGTACATCGGCTGTTATTAATAGCATCAAGGGTGAAGTTGAATTTTTTCCGATATCAATCCTAGGTTTATCTGCTGGTAAACAAATCATCCACTCTAACTTTAACTTTCCATTTTTTGACTGCACCCAAATAGCTTGTACCGGACAATTCGAGAGAAATTTCATAGAAACCAAGATGGTTTTAGGTTTTAAAGGATGGATTGCTGTCGGAAATTACAAAACGGACACTCTAAATTCGCCGGATCCTCAGAGACCCATGGCGGATTGGAGAAATGTCATCATAGGTGAGGCAGATCACGAGATTCAAATTGAAAAAAAACTTCTTGTTGGAAAGATGATTTCGCATGAACTTTTTGGTGTCATGTATGAACATGTCCAGTTTCAAGGAAGCCGAGAGATGAAAGAAAGTTTTATTGGTGTTTATCAAACTGCAACTAAAAATAATCTCTACCTCGTTGGGGCAGGAACTTTCCACACGAACCAACAGCCCATGGGACTACAGATCTATTTTAGGATCCATCACATTAGTTTGCCGTCTTTAAAATTGTTTTAGGGATTTAAAATGGCGCAACCGCTACGATTCGAACGTAGGACCTCTTGATTCGTAGTCAAGTGCTCTATCCAACTAAGCTACGGCTGCGCATATGAGGTTTAGAGCTCGAAATATAGGGCAAGCCTTCCAATTTCGCAACCCTAATGTGTTCTTAACCCTTTAGAGTGTCTAAAAATTTCCATAAAAATGTAATTTTTTCAAAAACGTGAGCTCTCGCCTTCTTGGAATTGACGCTATTTGTCATCTCGTTAAAATGACCCAAAAAACCAATTCCAAGGATTCAGAAATGAACTTAAAGGCCAATCTCATCGTACCTGCGTTGCTTTTATCCATGGGAAACCTGGCCCTCGCTGGATCAAATATCAACATCATCGACAACTACTACCTCGCAGAAAATAAGGACTTGTGGAAAAAAGTAGGTAACGATCAAGTTCCTTCCGAGCTTATTCGATCTGTTGTCATCGACCGACCTCTAAAAGCTTATACCGATTTATTTCCAAAATCTTTTTATCATGAAGAAAACTTCATCGTTTGTTTCCAAAACTGTAATCAAGCTGATGCAAAATCAGACAAAGACTCTCTTGAGCAACAAAATGTTTATTACTGGGTAAGTCGTTTCTATAAAATGGCTAAAGATCGTTTTAATCTTCAACCAACTTCAAAAATGAAGGTGTTAACCAACAGACAAATTAATAATCCTGGAACATCAAAAAAAATGCGCAACAATGCTTTTTTTAATCCAGAAGATGGCTCATTGACTTTTCTTCCAGCAACTTCAAATCCTTTAGCAGTTCTCTTCGGCGATAAAATTAATCGATCTGGCTTTGATCCTTCAGTTATTGCTCATGAGGCTGGTCACTCTCTTTTTCATAGGTTATTCCCACACGCTGTCAACCAAGAGATATCTGGATTTAATGAAGGGTTTGCAGACTACATGGCGAATATTCTCATGTCATCTGGAGAGGTCGGTAACATTATGCTAAGAGGATCTACCCTGAGAGACTCTGGCGCCTTAGTTGATTCTGAAAATAAACCTAAAATTTATAAAGCTGGTCTGGAGGCCCATGACATGGGTGAGAGATTTGCCACGGCCCTTTGGTTAGGGAGATCAAAAGTTCAAAATTTAGATGAATATGATTCCCTTGTTATAAGTGCCATCCAAGAAATTTCTCAAAATCCTTATGCCGCTGGACATGACTTTAAAAATGCTTTTTTAAAAAGAATTCAGCACACTTATGATAATTTAACTTTCGATTCTTTATCTTCACTTTGGGATCTCGTTCTTCCGGGTGATGAAAGAAAAATTACGGACACAGCTTTCTTAAAGTCTCGCCCGAAGAATATTTCAGCGTTTGGTCTTAATATTGAAACAACTCTCTCGGAAGAAACGTCGAGAGATTTAGGTATTAAAAAACAAAGTCAGCGGTTTGTGTATGTTGGCTCCGTAAAAACGAATGACAATTTTACTGCTCACATGATTGCCGGAAGAGACGATACAGTTGTTCGTCCCTACTGGATTCTCATGGATGAAGAGAGAAAAAATGCCGTCGGTGCATGGAGACTTGATGGTTCTCGTCCTGAAAGAGATGAAGAAATTAATGAAATAAAAATGCTCGTGACTCAACTTCAGGTTTTTGAAACAACCATTACTGAAGTTACAAAAAAAGCAAAATCATTTTCTGATCTCGCATCAAATAAGGGCGAGCTCTCTGTCGCTTATAAAGTTAAAGAAAAAACTATTTCTGAAAGCTCTATTGAATTTAACGGTCAACTTGTTAAGACGCTAACTCATAAACTCATGCTTAAACGAAAATTTCTTGCAAAGATTTTAGGTATTCCAAATTTAAATTCTGTTTCTATTATCACATCACCGGACGTAACGATTAAATCGGATTGGCCTGTACTTGATAATGCTTCGATTATTGGGATTAATATTGAACTCGAAGATGGAACAACGTCTAAAACAATGATTGAAACAGTAAATTTATAGAAATTAGAAAGTGGCGGAGACGATGAGATTTGAACTCATGGAAGGAATTACCCTTCGCACCCTTAGCAAGGGTGTGGTTTAAGCCACTCACCCACGTCTCCGCATATGGCTTAACAAACAAAACAATGAATTTAAAAGTGGCGGAGGACTAGGGATTCGAACCCCAGGTAGGCGTTAACCCACGACAGTTTTCAAAACTGTTGCCTTAAACCACTCGGCCAGTCCTCCGTCGAGTCATTTAATATAAAGAAAGACCGGAAAAAAGACAATCGGTTATTTACGAATCTCTTTCATCCCACCCATATAAGAAACAAGTGCCTCAGGTATTTGCACTGAGCCATCTTTTTGTTGGTAATTTTCTAAAATCGCAACGACTGTTCTTCCTACAGCTAGGCCAGATCCATTAAGGGTATGAGCGAACTCGACCTTGCCCTCTTTGTTTCTAAAGCGGATATTGGCCCTTCTGGCCTGAAAATCACCACAGTTGGAGATGGATGATATTTCTCGATATTTATTCTGACTTGGAACCCAAACTTCTAAGTCATAAGTCTTTTGCGACGCAAAACCCATGTCTCCAGTGCACAAAATAATTTGGCGATAAGGAAGTCCCAATTTTTCAAGTATCTCAGTCGCACTTCCTACCATCTTTTGGTGGATTTCTTCAGATTGGGCGGGAGAGCAGATTGAAACCATCTCAACTTTATTAAACTGGTGCATCCGAATAAGGCCCTTCACGTCTTTTCCGTGTGACCCCGCTTCAGATCGAAAGCATGGTGAATAAGCAGCATATAGGAATGGAAATTCTCCTTCCTCGATAATCTGTTCACGTTTTAAGTTTGTGAGTGTTACCTCTGATGTTGGAATTAGGTACCAAGGTTGTTCGGAGTTTAACTTAAAAAGCTGATCTTCAAACTTTGGAAGATTACCTGTTCCAATCAAAGATCTTTCATGAGCAATAAAGGGAGTCATCATTTCTGTGAAACCTTTATTAGCTTGATGATCAAGCATGAAATTGATGAGGGCACGCTCTAATCTGGCGATGCCCGCTTTATAAACGACGAATCGAGCTCCTGTAATTTTAGCTGCCGATTCAAAATCGAGCATTCCAAGTTTTTCACCGATGTCAGCATGATCAACAGGAGTAAAGTCAAAAACTCTGGGATTTCCCCATTTTTTAACTTCGACATTATGATCCTCATCCTTACCAACAGGAACAGATTGGTCTGGTAGATTCGGAATATTTAAGAGAAGGCCTGTT
>CAMAYW010000084.1 GCA_945862475.1 Bacteriovorax stolpii | reverse complement strand
TATTTAATGAAATTGGTTTTGTTTTAGTGCCGGTTCGAATAGATCAGCTTCAGAAACTTATGTCATGCTCTGATCAATCGCAAATGATGCTTCTCTGTTCGATCTCTGATTCAAAAGAGTATAAAATCTATAATGAAAAGATCAGAGGTCTCTTAAAATTTTTCTTAAAATCCAAGAGACTGTCTTTTTTTCATTTATCTAGTTTTTCAAAACTCAATGATTCAAAAGTCCATTCTCTTCATAAGAACTATTTTTTTATGAAATATCCCTTCGACGCGAGAGATTTATCTCAAAAGATAGCTCGTTATTATGAACTGAAGTCTGAAAAGACGCTCTCTTGGCCAGGTGGGAAACGAGCAGGTATAGGTGCGATTGTATGAAGAGTCGTAACTCGGAAACCGCCCAAAGAATTTTAGTTCTCTTAAAAAATGATGCAAATAATTTATTCGATCGCATCCGAAGCAGAAAGACAGAGTATCTTGAAATCTTTGCCTTAAGACGAACGAGAGAGCATTTCCCGACAATTTTTAAAAATAGATACGAAGGGACATCGATAGATGAACTTTCTCATTGTAGCTCTGATCTCATTACAGTTTTAGATCAGTATTACACCCATTCAGAGGAAATGAGTTGGTATCTCTATCAAACCGAAGACATGCCCAATACTGTTGAAGATTTCATTGATCGAAAAATTAGGAAAATGGAAAAACTTCTTGGCACTCTTAATCTATACCTGGATGCAGAACTTGGGATTCAAAATGAATCCCTTGCTATGAGTGAAGAAGGAGAAGAGAATTCCTTCGAGGAACCTCAGGAAAATTAGACGAGGCTTTTCACTGGAATGAAACAGTGATAATTTAGAATCAATGAAATATTTAATAATTTTTCTTCTCGGATTTTTTTTTCAAGTGCACCTCTACGCTAGAGATCCTATTTCTGGAAGTCGCTTTCAACATTTGACTGGCATAAAGACATCTCAAGACTCAAAAACTCAATGGGATGAAAAATACTCAAGACCAACCTTCATCTTTGGAAAATCTCCGGCTGCTTTTTTGGCGGAAAATTATCAATATATTCCTTTTGAGGGAACGGTTTTAGATATGGGGATGGGAGAAGGGAGAAATGCCGTTTTTCTTGCCCAAAAAGGCTATAAGGTAACAGGCATTGACATAAGTTCCGTCGCGGTAAAAAAAGCTTATCTTCTGGCGCAGGAATTTGGTGTCAAAATAAAAGGAGTGGTGGCTTCACTCAAAGAATATAAGATTCAACCAAATTCTTTTGATGCAATCGTTTGTTTCTACTACGTGGATAAATCTTTAGTGGAAAAAATTAAAACCTGGCTTAAGCCCGGTGGAGTTCTTATATATGAGGCTTATACGGTAAGAGAGAAAGTAAAAAAGAAAAGACAATCCTCAGATGATGAAAACTACCTAAGAGAACAAGAGCTTCTGCGGCTTTTTTCAGGGATGAGAGTTTTAAAATATGAGGAACCTCTCCACGAGAAAGAGTTTCGCTCAAGTATTATCTTAAGAAAAGAGTAATTCTGGACTCCAAAATTTCTCCTTCCATGGCATAATTTATCCATGGCGAAACTCTTGATTCTTTTCATTATTTTTAATGTCATACCTGTATATTCTCAGTCGACTGAGTCTGATAAGCATGAATTTGGAAGCCATTTCACCGGGCTTATCTCAAGAATGAATCCTGCTGGCCGCCTGATGAGAGTTAGAACAGATTTTAATAATATCAAATTTTTCAATCGTAAAGATCGAGTAGAGTTTTGGAGCGATAGTTATCCCGGCCAGAAATGCGACGGCCTAATTGAAGGACGTACAAATGATTACCTTCTCATTAAGGTATCTCAATTTGAAAGTTGCGTAAGAAAAGTCCATTTCACGACTGGCTCCTATTTGCATTTTGAAAGTCCTGACTTAGCTGAAACAGTCAAAATGGCGGGAGAGTTAGTTGAGGTTCTTCAAAAGAAAAGACTGGCGATGCAGGTTAAGAAGGATAGACATCAGAGAGAACTCACTGGGCATATTGAAAAAGTGGATGCCATTAACAAGCGCTATGAAATCTTAAGGCAAAAGTTAGAAATTGAGTGGCAAAAAGAATTATCTGCCCTTGAAGAAGATAAGGCGCATATTTTTATGGAATTTAAAAATTCAGAAGCAAGATTAAATGAAATAGATACAAAATTAGAATCATATAGGATTGAAGATCATAATTTAAAACTAGATCGCTGGTCCCTCGATCCTGCTCTCTACATAAAAAAATAATATTAAGGAGCCTCTAATGGGCAATAAAATTCAAAGACTCATGGTCTTTATTTTTTTAATGATCACTTTTTCATGTGTTCCTAAAAATAAAAAATCCGGTAATACCATTAATTATAATATCGGTGGAGAACCAACGACACTCAGCCCTTTATCCGCTTCGGATGCTTATTCGACAAATATTCATTCCTATATCTTTGAAAATCTTTTAGAGCGAGATATTGAAACTTATGAATGGAAACCAATGCTGGCAACTGATTGGAGTATTTCAAAAGATAAAAGAGTTTTTGAATTCAGGATTCGTCAGGGTGTAAAGTGGCACGATGGAAAGGAGCTTACGGCAGAAGATGTGAAATATTCTTATGATGTCATCTTCTCAGATGACTGGAAGGCCGTACAACATCGTCCTTACTATGAATCGATAAAATCCGTAGAGGTTTTGGATAAGTATCTTATTCGTTTTACAGTGAAAGATGACTACTTCATGAATTTTGATGTTTGTGCAACGTTAACCATTCTTCCAAAACATTTTTATTCAAATCCTGATAATAAAAAAGAATTTGGAAAAAAACTTATTGGAACAGGAGCCTATACCCTCTCTAAATATGATAAGGGTCAAAAACTTGTTCTCTTGCAAAATCCGAATTGGTGGGGAAGATCGACAGAGACAGAAAAAGATTCAAATCTTGTGAAGAAAATTAATCTTCGCATGGTTATGGAAGAAAATGTCTACTTGGAACTTCTTAAAAAAGGGGACCTTGATTTTCAGGGTTTAAGACCTGAGGGATTCATTAAGAAAACAGTGGGGGAAATCTGGGATAAAAAAATAGTGAAAGTGAAAACTGAGAATAAAACGCCGAAAGGTTATAGCTTTATTGCGTTTAATCTCAAGCATCCAATTTTAAAAGATAGGGAAGTGAGAAAAGCATTGGCGATGCTCTTTAATCGTCCATTGATGCTGAGTAAGTTTGAATATAATCTCTCTGAGTTCGCAACTGGTCCCCTCTATATTCAATCTGACTACGCTTCTCAAAGCGTTGCTCCAACACTCTTTGACCCTAATGAAGCGCTAAAAACACTGACGAAAGCTGGTTGGAAAGATTCAGACAAAGACGGAATTTTAGATAAAGTCATTAATGGAAAGAAAACTAAATTTTCAATTACAATCCTTGAACCGAATCTTGATATCATGAAGTATCTTACTATCTTCAAAGAAGATGCGAGTAAAGTAGGGGTCGAATTAAATCTAAAAAATATCGAATGGAACTCATTCGTTAAACTCTTGGATGAGAGAAATTTTGAAGCAGTAAGACTGGCCTGGGGTGGTGGTGGAGTTGAATGGGATCCAAAACAAATTTGGCACTCTAGTTCAAGTGCGGGGGCCGGTTCAAATTTTATCAACTATTCAAATCCTGAAGTTGATCGACTTATCGATAAGGCGCGACAAATACACGATAGAACACTACGAATTGCTGAACTCAAAAAAGTGTATGAACTCATTGCTAATGATTACCCCTATATTTGGTGGTTTAATCAGAAATATAGTCTTTATGCACATTCCAAGAGAGTCATAAAGAAAAAAGAAACCTATTCATATGGAATTGGACAACAATATTGGACTGTTGAGTAAACGATGTTGAAATATTTTTTAAGACGGCTTGCTATCATTATACCCACTCTTCTTGGTGTAACGATCGTTGTATTTATCATTATCAACATGGCACCAGGTGGTCCCATTGAGCAGAAGCTTCAGCAAATGCGATTTGGTTCAGGAGATGGTGGTGGAGAAAGTTCATCTAAGGGGCGAGGAGCGACTCAAGGTGTATCTGACGAAGTCATGGAGGCGCTTAAAAAACAATATGGATTCGATAAACCACTTCATGTTCGATACTTACTATGGTTAAAAAATATTGCTACTTTGAACTTTGGAGAAAGTTTTACTTACGAAGAACCTGTCATAGAAGTCATAACCAGTAAATTTCCTGTCTCCTTACAATTTGGTATTATCTCACTTCTTCTTAGCTATATTGTTTCTATTCCCCTAGGTATCGTGAAGGCGATTAAAAAAGGCGGAACCTTTGATATTGTGAGTAGTTTTTTACTCTTCATCTTTTATTCAATACCTCCCTTTATGCTAGCGATTCTCTTGATTGTTTTTTTATCTGGAGGTAGTTTTTTTGAATGGTTTCCAGTGGGGGGCATTCATTCAGAGGCCTATGAGGAGTTTACCTTTTGGGAAAAAATAATGGATAGAATTCACCATTTTACCCTTCCACTCATTTGTTACACGATTGGTTCATTTACGAGCCTTACAATTCTCATGAAAAACTCGCTCATTGATGAGATTAAAAAGGACTATATTCGTACGGCCAGAGCAAAAGGACTTGAGGAAAGAGTTGTTTACATGAAGCATGCACTCAAAAATGCTCTCATTCCAATTGTGACTGGTCTTGGAGGTTTTCTTTCGGTCTTCTTTGCGGGTTCACTTCTTCTTGAAACTATTTTTCAGCTCGATGGCGTAGGACTCTTGAGTTACAAGAGTGTCCTCTCACGAGACTATAATGTGATTATGGGTCTCGTTTTTATTCAAAGTGCTCTTTTCCTTTTAGGAAATGTTATTTCTGATATTGCCTATGTACTCGTTGATCCAAGGATAGATTTCACATGATAGAGAAGTGGATAAAAAATGAAGATACACTAAAGAAGTGGAAAAGATTCAAGGCAAATCGCCTCGCCGTCTTATCGAGTTGGTTGGTTGGTGTCGCACTCTTTTTTAGCTTTACGGCAGAGTTTTGGGCGAATAACAAGCCCCTTTACTTAACCTACAATCATAAAACTTATTACCCAGTGATGAAGAATTACCATCCTTCTGAATTTGGTTCTGAAAGTTCCATGGTAACTGATTATAGAGAGCTCAAACTTGATAAAGAAAGAGGGGATTTCGCCCTCTGGCCAATCGTAAAATGGGATCCTTTTGAATCTAATAAAGTTGTCGATGTCTATCCTTCTAGTCCTTCAAAAGAGAATTGGATGGGAACAGATGATCGTGGAAGAGACATACTCACGAGACTTCTTTATGGCCTAAGATATTCAATCTCCTTTGCCTTCATGGTCTGGATTCTTACTTTTGTGACAGGTACGATTCTCGGCGGAGTCATGGGATATTTTGGAGGAAGAGTTGATTTTTGGGGTCAAAGAATCGTTGAAGTATTATCTACTGTTCCCCAATTTTTTCTTTTAATCATTATCATCTCTATCTTTCAACCAACCCTATTACTACTTGTCATTCTCTCAAGTCTCTTTGGATGGATTTCAATTAGTTATTATGTAAGAGGGGAGTATTTAAAAAATCGTAAGAAGGAATTCGTTGAAGCTGCCCGTGCCTTGGGAGCTGGTCACACAAGAATTTTCTTCAAACACCTTCTTCCCAATTCCTTATCGCCCATCATCACCTTTTCGCCTTTTGTGATTGCAGGAAATATTACGGCACTTGCAAGTCTTGATTACTTAGGTTTTGGATTAACACCACCAACTCCAAGCTGGGGCGAACTTTTAAATCAGGCCCAAAAGCATTTCACTGAAGGGTGGTGGCTGGCCCTCTATCCCTCACTGGCCCTCTTTTTGACACTGACCATGCTCTCTTTAATCGGAGAAGGTGTTAGAGATGCCATGGATCCTAAAGAGTAATTTTCAAGTTTTTTGATCAAATAGCCGACAAATCTAGGGTGAAATTGAAGGTCATTCACTGCTGGCTATTTTTTGTCTTACTTTTAAGTAATAACGGTAACTTATACTCCTTAACGGATAAGTGTTCTTCGGCCCTCAGGTCACTTTTTGGAAAGGATCTGACGCCAGAGATGGCCAAAGATTTTTTGAAACTTCAAGGTGATATTACTCTTCAACGAATGACCTGGGCGTACTTAAAGGCGCAAAAAAAGGATCAGACAAAAAAACTAGAATCTGTTGAGAAGACGATTATTGAACTTCTTAATGAGAAATACTCCAATTCTAATCCTGAATTTATTAAAGCGAGAGAGGCCTTTGAGAATTTTAAAGACCAACCTCTTTCTCGAACGATGCTCAGTAATGTAGCGCCCTACTTAAAAGAAGTTCTTGAGAGTCAATTTGAAGATAAGGATCAACCCTTTGTTTTAAATGCTTCCGATTTAAAATTACTATCAATACTTACGACAATGGAAAAGAAATCGGCAGTGAATGGAGTCTATGATCATAGATTCTTTTCAAATGATTCTCCTCAGAGTGTTTTAAATTTCACGAAACTTATCAATTCAAGTTATAAGACTTATCTAAATCCAGAGGAGACTGCTCTTAATATTGAACTAGAAATTACAGGACTTGAGAAAGTTATTGAATCACTGGAGAGCAAACTCAATAACTTTTTAAATAAATTAAATATTCCTCTGGAGTGCCAAGATGAATTAGAGGGTTGTGAAGAAGATCCATCCGTAGCACAACTTTTTAAAACAAATAAGGATATTCAAGAAATAATCTGGGAATCTCTGACCAATAAATTAGATTCAGATGATGTCTTACTTGAAAAGCTTAGTTACGGAGATCTCTGGCCTCGAGTGAGTGCTACTGAAAAATCATCCACTCCAGAAACTCCATTTCATTCTCCGACTCTATCTAAATCTCCCGATAGAGCTTCAAATCCCAAAATGAAACCATTGGCCCCTCAAGTGATTCAAGAGGCTGGAGTGATTATTGAAGATCCAGTAGGTATTATTCTTAGAGATAAAACTGGGAGAGACAGGGCCCAGTGGGAAAAACATGGCGCTAAGTATGTTCAGAATATGGCCCAAGCGATCGTGTTAAATGACAAAGTCTTTGAAGTCGATGGGAAACTCTATGATAGAAGAAATGGAAGACATCTCTCTGAAATGGACGCACTGAATTTTTTTCCTCCAAAAAGAAAAGAGGAAATAGAAAAGCAACTTTCGACTTCTCACCCAAGTATAAAAAACCAATTACTCAAGGCATATATTAACGGCCATAATTCATTCTTAGCTAATGGTAAGATCTACCTCACTTCTGGACATCAAGTTGATCCTAGTGTTGTCATCGCAGAAGAGATGGGAAAAAAATTAGGAATTACAGTTTCTCCTTCAAAATACAAAAGTATGGGGCAGGATTATCTCAACCGAAGAGCGAACGCTTTAAAAAATAACGAACCTTATTTTAGGTCGGGCACCATTACCTATGATTCCTATACGGGAAGAAGTCTTTCCTCACCATTTGGTCGACAACCGGCCCAGGAGACGGATACTAAAATCGATAAAAATAGAAGAAGAATCTATGAGACGTTATCAGACTCTGAGGTCATCAGAAATTTTCATCGAGAAAAACCGAACCCACTTTGCGGTCATTATGGAGTCATTGATAAGAAAAAAGCGATCGTTACAATTTATTCAAATAGTGGAGATGCTGTTTTTACGTCGGAAGTTTTGATCGGTTCTGAGCGTTCAGATCAACGAACGAGATGGACACATTATTCAGCTAATCAGCGCACATCAAATGCATCAACGGGAGCCGGTATTTATAATATTAGGCCCCAGGATTTAAGTGACTCATTCAATAAGAAGCATTTTGATAATAATATTTTATCTTTTCTAGATGAGAAAAATCAAAAGACCGTTTTTGCTATTCATCAAGTCCCAACCGACTTGGGCTATCGTTATACAAAATTTTCAACCAATAATCCTGATGATCGCCGAATCTCTGGAGGTTGTGCCAATGTGAAGAAAAGTGATTTTGCCACGATGAAAAAATGGTTAGCGCCAAACTGCAAAGTCTATGTTTTACCCGAAGAAAATGGAAATAAATTTATTGTACGTGACGGGGACTTGAAATTGATTTCAACCAATAAACAACTCGCGAGTAAAACAAATCTTTATAATTTTAGTTCAATGGATACTCATCCTCAAAAAATTGATATTAAAATTACAAACAGTGTAGCGAACACTCAAGAAGCGAGAGAATTCGTTAAGGCCCTGGAAGATGAAAAATCGAAATTAATGTCGATCTATCATTTAAGTAATGATGAGTACAATGATCTTGCGATGCTTGCCTTTGGTGTTTTGGGTAATGAATCTCAATTCGGAAAAAGTAAAAGACTTAGTATCAAAGAGAATGCTCAATTT
>CAMAYW010000083.1 GCA_945862475.1 Bacteriovorax stolpii | reverse complement strand
TTAGTCTCAAAGTTTCTGTCCTCACTTCACTTCTTATTTCGGGACAAGTTCTCGCTCAAAATTTACCCGATGAAATTAATCACACTCAATACCTAAAAATTTATCAAGACCTGGAACAAGTTTTAATTCAAAAAACTTCCGAATTTAATCAACTCTCAGACATGCGCCAAAGTATTTTAAAAAGTATCTCCCAAATGGAGAAAGACCAAAATGAAATACCGGCCCGTAATAATGAATTAAGAAGAATCATAGAAAACAAAAGATCTGAGATTGCTAGACTTGATTCAGAGATTCAGGGGTTAGAGGGGATTCTTTCAAAAATTATTGAAGATCTTCGAAGGATGGAGAATATCATCTCTCAACTACAAAGAGATATTAATTCTGAGTCCAATAGAAATATGCAGATACAAACGAGCCGAAATCAGGTTTCTCAGGAGCTTTCTCAAATTAATAACAGGCTTCAAAGAGAAATTAGAGAAGAAAATGAATCAGTACAAGTCATTAATCGACTTGTTGGTGAGACAAATGCCTCCATTCAAAGAAGAGAGGAAATTGGAAGAGAGAGAGTTCAGGCGATTAGGGATGCGGAATCATTTAAAACGGAAGTCATTCAGGTCAAAAATAATATTACTCAAAACCAAACGAACCTAACGACTAAAAAGAACCAGTTAAATCTCAGTCAGACAAAGCTAAATCAGATTAAAGGGGAGCTAGCTACTGAAGAATCAAAGCTCGCCCAATTCGATAGCACGCTTGCTCCCAAGAAAGATAAGCTTAATAAACTTAAGGCTGAGTTAGCACGAGTTTCTCCGGATATTGCTCGTCTAATTAATGAAAATAAATCTCTAGAGCAGAAAATTTCCTTGAGTGAAACGAGAATTAATTCGTTAAATGTTACTCCCATGATCACTCGTCGTGATTTTTTAGAAAATGAAATATCTTCTGTGAAAAATCAAATTAAGGTTAACACTGAAGCTCAAACGGTCCTTGAGGAAAAGATTGAACCAGTCATGGATGAAATAAGAAACTTAAATCTTAAAATGCAACAGGCATTGAGGGATCGTAATCTTCCGGAAGCGACGAGACTAAAAGCTCAAATTGATGAATTATTGAAAACCACTGAATCAGAAAGAAATCAAATCAATCGTCTTCAAAAAGAATCGGAGCATTTGGCAAAATCAATTGGAGCGAGACAAGGCGAAATCAATAGCCTCAATGCCTCTATTGCGAATGCTGAAGCACAAATAGTGAATCTTCGTAATGAAATTGACGCTTCAAAAGTAAAAATAGCTGAGAATGAAAAGAAGATAGCTGATCTATCAAGTGCCAATTCCGAATTAGGCCAGCAAATTGCGGCACTCGATGCAGAAATTAAAGACATTGAAGCACAAAGATCACCAACGGCGCAAAAGGTTGCAAGTCTTAAGCAACAGGAAGCTCAAATCTCTGGAGAAATGAGTGCCATTAATCTTGAGGTGAAAAAATTAGAATCTGATATTCAAAAACTCACGCAAAGAGTGAGTGAGATGGAAAAATTTATTCTGGATCTACCGGAAAATCTTAGACGTATGGATGCCCATGTCCGTCAGCTGGGACAGAAAATTTCTGAACTTCGAAATCAGATTGATAGGGAAGAGAGATTACTCGTTAGAATTCGTCAAAACAGAATGAGTATTGAAGCAGAAGTTGCGAGGTCTCAGTCAATCCTTAATCAAATCAATCGAGACCTTAATGATTCAGAGAGATTGTTATCGAATTTAAGTTTAAGGCTTAATGAGGAAGCATCTAATAGAGATGCTTTAATGAGATATAACCAAGATTCAATGAATAAATTAGTAAACTTGAAAACGATAAAATCTCGTCAAGAGAAAGAATTGTCTGAAGCCTCAAATGAAATAAGGATTAATGACCAAGATCTTGCAACAATCCAGAATTCTCTACCTAAATTAAGAGCAGATTTAGAGAGTATTAATCCCAAGCTTTCTGCAGCAGAGAGAGCGAAGAACTTGGCACAAACGAATGCCGATACGGCCAATAGTAAGTATCTTTCTAGACTCACTCTTTTCCAAAAATACCTTAGTGAAGCTCAGTCTTTAGGTTCGGAGAGTGCTTCGATTGGAACTCAAGATGGTCAAAAATCAGGTAAAATTGATGCCTCGGTGAGAGGGAAAAAGCTCGGCACTGAGAATGCCTCCACACATGCGAAATGGGATGCTTTAAGAAGAGGGTACGTTCGCGGGGAAATTTCTGGATTTAAATCCGGCTATGAGATTGGTTTGTCCTCAACGAGAGACTCTTCTCGTGGGGAAGAAGAAGGAAGAATTGCAGGAGCTCGTAGGGCAAAAGACTATGCAGATATGGTGCTTAAACCAGAAAAGTATAATAACGAATTTGAAAGAAGACTTAGAGAGGATGAAACGACACTTAAAAAGGTACTTCTTTCAAAAATGATTACACAGGACCTAATATTAACTTCATCCATGGCCCGAGATTTCTCGAATGATATTCCAGAGCTTTCTATGGACGAAATGAAAGAAGCTTCCTTGATCGTCACGAGTTTAGATGCTCTTATCACCCAGTCCGAGATAGAAATCCGTGACGTATTGGACCAAAGAAAAAAAATCAATGATCCAAAAAACGTTTATCTTACTCCGACGTCGGGAGAGAATGCCAATAATGTTAATTGCTCTAGTGTTTATAAGGGCGTTAAAGAGTTCGTTACGGCTTGTAGAGAGTCTTATCAGAGTCGATATGATTCACTCTATAAACTCGCTCATGAAGATTCATTTAACAAAAACTACTCCTCCCATTTTCAGGAACAAGTGAGAAATGTTTATCAAAATGAACTCTCGCGCCTTTATCCAATTTACCTTAGGGAAGCATCAAAAGTTTCTGAGGAAGCTGGAATCTCATCTGGTAAAAAAGACATTTATCAACAAAGCTTTAACCGTGCTGAATTGAGTGCTTATGCCCTTGCCCTTCCAGGAGAAACTAATCGAGTAGAGGTTGAGGCGATTCAATTGGTGCAGGATCACTTGAATCAAAATGCAGCTCTTTCGTTAAAAGTAAAACCGAAGCTTGTTGCGAGTGGATCTTTTGGAATCGCTCCGGGTGTAAATGCAAACTTAAATTTTTCTCTAAAGAATATTGGCCTTAAAGGATCGAGTGGGGAGAGTTTGGTTAAAATCACTGAAATCAGTCCTTCACTTTCTTTGGATAGAAAAGAAGCTCCACTTCCTGGTGTTGCTCCACGATCTAATGTTGAAACAGATTTATTAAGATTAAAAGTGAGTGACGACGCTCTCCCTGGATCTCAGATCATTATTGCTGGTGAAGTTGTTCACCCAGGAAATCACTATGCTGCTAGAAGAGTTGAGTCCTTTAGAATTGAGACGATGCTGAAAATAAATCCTGAGGTCGAGTCAAATCTTGAGCTTGATTCCACACCAAAAGTTTCAGGACTTTTTGGAACGAAAAAACATGACATCAATCTAAAGATGAAACCAAAGTTTTCTGGAGTTGATCAAGGGTATGAGTTTTCACTTGAGGAAGTGGGATCTCAGATGGTTTCGATTGTCTCATCACCTGCGAAGACTGAAGTTCTAGGAAGAAATGTAGAAAAGAAAGTTCGCTTTACTTACAAATTGGATAAGGCAGCAAGAGGCAAGACCATCGTCCTTAGGTTGGTGATTCGAAATAATGGACAACTTGTTTCTCAGTCGAACTTAGAAATTAAGCCAGAATAGCCTTTGGGGGGCCCGAAAGTTTTCATTTTTGGGCCCCAAATTATCGTTGACATAGATGCTCCAAATTCCTAATATGAACGCTCTAAATCGACATGTGGGCGTTTAGCTCAGCTGGGAGAGCGCTACCCTTACAAGGTAGATGTCGGGGGTTCGATCCCCTCAACGCCCACCATATTTCCACATGTTAAACGACTCATCCTCAATTTATTGCCTCTTTTCTTTAAAGCTTTCTTAATAGTTTTTTGAGACTACGTCTCTAAGTCATTAAATCTATTAATCTTTAAGGCCCCCACCTTTAGTGCTTTGTTTGGATCACCTATATAATTCTTTGAGTCTTACATTAAACATGATTTAAAAAAGAATTTGGTATCCAATGAAAAGAGTTCTTATTGTTGTTGAGGATGAAAAAGACATTTTGGATTCCATCAAGGAATGGATGCAGAAGGCAGGCTTTGAGGTGATCGGCTTTTCATCAGGAGAGGAATTTCTCCAGGAGAAAATAGCACCTGAGAAGTGCGTTTATCTTATTGATTGGAACTTACCAGGTGTTAATGGTTTAGAGATCACTAAATTAATTAGAGCAAAAGATAAAATTTCTCCCATCTTTATTCTTTCAGCAAATCAGCGGGACGATCAAATTTTAGATGGATTAAAGAGTGGCGCTGACGACTACATCACGAAACCATTTCGATATGAGGAACTTAAAATAAAAATCTCGAACGCTCTTAACAAAATGGATGTTTTGCATGCCAACCTAATGAATGTGGGACTCAAATTTATTCCAGAGGCCCATTCAGTCATGAAGGATGGAGTGACGGTGCAATTTACGGCAAGAGAATTTATTATATTTAAATATCTCTACAGTAAAAATAATGTCGTTTCGAGAGAAGAGTTAATCGATCAATTCCACAAAGATCTCAAGATGACGTCTCGAAATATAGACGTGCATGTCTTCTCTTTAAGGAAAAAAATCAACAAGATAAATCTTGTGATTGAAACCGTTTGGGGTTCTGGTTACAAACTGAACTCTTAAAAGAGCATTCTAAATTCAACTTCAAATCTCCCCATGTTTGGAACGTTCCGACCGGCAATAGTTTTCACTAGATTAACATTGACCTGGGCAGGAAGAAGAAATTGTTTTTTAAGAAATGGTGTAATGGAGGAAAAAGTTGTGGTTAGTTGCGCCTGATGTTCAAGCTTATCTGAATTATAAGCTAAGTATTCATTCGCTACGCCATACTTTGAATCGTACTCAGTCTTCATTTGATACATAAAGGTATAACTAGGTGTAAAAGAGATCCAATCATTGAGAGCGTATGTTGAATTTAAGGCCCAACGTACTCTGTCTCCATATTTTACATTAAACTCGCCAGATTCATCTGAGAGTTGAAAATCCCGTTGTGTTGGAACGCGAAGAGTTTTTGTCGTTGGAGCTTGATAAGTATAGCGAAAGATCGTTCCGAAACTTAATTTATCGTTAACAACATAACCCGATGCTGCTTCTCCAAAGATATCAAATTGGCCGTCTCCAAAACCAATATCTTGAAGAATATCTGGATCATCTTGACGTCCCGTTGGAAGAACAACGCCAGGATAGAGCAATAATCCTGTCACACCTTTATCAATAACTTTCGCCATGAATCCCGTTTCCATGTCGCCAAAACCCTGTCCGTACCAGTCTCCGATGGGCTTATATTCATAATAATTGGTGACGACGGATTGAATTGTTCCTTCGTTTGCATCAATCATTTGTCTTAAATTTTCTGCTACAATCGTATTTTGTGCTCCACCATTTTGCTCTAGAAGTCTTGCAACATCCTCATAAGTGTTTCCGGATGTTCTACTCATTCTTGCTCTCACTGTGGCATTGTAATAAGCGATTTCACCGTAGAACATAACTCTGTCAGTAATACCATAGCCAAAACCAGTGCCTTGAACGTTAAACTGGGCATCGGCATCAACCTTATATTCTCCAACAACTAATCTGTTATAGGCATTTGGATCTAAATTAGGAGCAATAAGATTTCCAGTCATCTCATTAAAGGTGGAAGCGTCAACTCTAAAGCTTGCTCCAAGGGAGCTTTCCATTCCGGACTGGTTAAAATTTTTGGTGATTTTGGAAGTCGTGACATTCCTCGTTCCGATAATCCGGACTCCCTTAGGAAGAACTTTCCAATTTTGGGCGCAAACAGTTGTGGTTGCAGATAAGAGAAGGAAACTTGCGAGTAATTTCATGCTTAAAACCCTTTTTGCCGATTTCCATGAATTTTATGCTATAACGCCGTGTGTTTGAACTTATTACAGGCAGGTATGTAAAAAGGTAAATGCCCCTGTTAGGAATTTTTGCAAAGCGTATAATAACCAGGAATTTCAATAAATCCTTGTGTTTAGGAGTCAAAATTGGGTCAGAGTCTTTTGTTTACAGCTGTTGTGGCCATTCTTTTCGCTGGATGTGGCCAGAAAAGTGCCATTAAAAATGCAGTTGAGGCCAAATCTTTAGCTTCTGCTTATGGAGATGGTGAGCACGTAATTAGAAATCTCACTTTCCCACTATCTGATAGTGCTCTCGCATTTAAAACACCTCTTCCCGGAATTGGCCCCATCGCTGGAGGAATTCTAAAGTTCGTAGGAAATGTTTTTGCCGCCAATACCAATATGGGTAAACTTCAAATGTCTTATACTCAGCCAATCCCTGAGTTGCCTGAGGAGTTAAGCTCTGTTCGCCTAAAGAGATTCTTTTTTTACATGAAACCAGAGAACAAAGAAAGACGATTTAGAAACTGGTGGAATGTCGTGGTTTTGGGAAAAGGACATGTGACGTTTGATTTTTTAGATAAACTAGCGGTTAGAATGCAAACTGTGGCAATAAAAGATCCCGACACCTATGTTCCAACTCTTGAGACTAAAGATTATGATAAAAATGAAATGAAAACTCTCATGGAGATTTTTCAGCCAGAATATAAGCCGGATGTGATTGATACTGAAAAAGCAGAAGGCTTAGTCCTTCTTCGCTATTTTAAAAAACAAAAGCTCTCTGACACTGCTCTCAGTAAATATGGCCAGATTCACATCATGGAAACGGTGGAGCCACGAAAGACAAAATACTTTCTTAGGGATCATCCAAAGCTTCAAGGTTATATTAAACGTATTCTCATCCTTGATAACTCACTTTTGATTGAGCTAGAAAAAGATCCTATTGCCGAAGAGGGATTTAATGCGATTTTATCTGAGGAAGCTCAAGAGCTTGAGGATCTGAAAGTGACTTTTATCGATACTTGCACACCTCGTTCATGTCTTGAATTGAAAGTTCCGGATATTAATCTTGTTCCTATTACTAAAAAAGGAAATGGCCTAAAGCTAGATGCCGTTATTCATGCTGGGAAAGTTCCAGAATCTTTTAAATTAAAGGGATTTGTTGAGTTTGAAGTGAAAGTTAAGACGCCTAAGGGAGTTTAATTAGGTGTAGTTAACATCAATCTCGATCGCCCATTTAGTGCCTTCCTCTTTAAGGAATTGCTTTACTGTAGCGATGGGATAAATAATACCAATCACACTGACTTTAGTTTTTATCATATCGATCTTGCAGTTATTCATACATACAAAATCACCTGAATAGGCTTCAAATGTCTTTATAGGGGTTCGGTTGGCGAACTCTGAATAAAAACTAAAAAAATCGACTATTTTCTCTTTTAATTTTGCCTCTAGTTGATCCTGCGATTCTTTTTGGAGATTATAGGTAAAGAGGGACGTATTTCTGGATTTGCCATTAAATGATAATTTAATCACTCCACTGGATCTAATCTTGAGGGTATTTTGAAAGCATACTGGGCAATACATTTTATTATTATAAAGGGAATCTCATGAATAATGAATACCGAGATATTATTTCTTTTGATGGAACACTTCTTCGATGTTTAATTCGCGAGACAGGAAGTTCCAAATGGTTGATCGTGACACATGGTCTTGGTGAACATCTTGGTCGACATGAGCATCTCCTTAAACTTTTTTCTGCTAACTACAATATCGCGATTTACGATTTAAGAGGTCATGGGAAAAGTGGGGGAAAAAGAGCATGGGTCGAAGACTTTAATTTCTTTTTAAAAGATCTTCAGTCAATTATTGATTATTTCAGGAAAGAATTCAGCATGACGAATTACACTCTCTTCGGCCACTCGATGGGGGGACTTATTACAGCTGCGTACATGCAAAACTTTGCTGCAAAAGATTTTTATCCTGAAAAAGTATTTTTAAGTTCGCCAGCGGTTGCTGGTCCTGGAGTTATGGGACAAGCCTTCAGTTTATCTCCTAAATTTCTATTTGATGTTCTCCTAAGCTGCCCAACTGTACCCTTGCAAGGCATTTTAGATTTAAAACGCCTCTCTCATGATAGAAGAGTTTTTGAGAGTTATGTGAAAGATGAGCTTTGTCAGTTGAAAATACATTCTAAATTATTTTTTGAGGTTTTAAAAACGAGTCGTAATGTATTCTCAAGACCTCTCAGAATAGAGTGTCCTTTATTTGTTTCAATTGGCACCGAAGACGTTCTCGTTCATCCGGGAATACTGATAAATTATTTCACGAAAGTTGAAAAGAATGCCCAATTAAAAATCATTGAGCACGGCTATCACGAGCTTCATAACGAGATTGAAAAATATCGTAAGCCTTATCTTAATTTTTTAAGACACTCCCTCACTGGG
>CAMAYW010000082.1 GCA_945862475.1 Bacteriovorax stolpii | reverse complement strand
AAGAATGAGAAATAGAATGAGAACGTTTTTCAAATGAACTCTCCCTCTTTCATTATAAATCAGAGAGGGAGCTGACTAAACAACAGGAGAATTCTTCCCTTATTTTACACTTTGTTGAGGTACTTGACTATTTTGCTTATCGCCTCTTGAAAGGGAACCTCTTCAATCACAAGAGCAATCCGAGCAGTATTAGGAATACCGAAGTCACTTCCAGGAACAACCGTTATCCCTTCATTTTCAAGAAGCTCATCCGTGATGGTATACGAATGGTCTCCATCAGACTCAAATCGTTGAAACATGGGTGTTCTAGAAAAATCAATCATAAAGTAAAAGGCCGAAGAACTCTGGTACCAACAATGCCCAAGGTTTCCTTCCCTAAACTTTTCTCTAAGAGTCGCTGCATTTTGACGAATATGATTTTTGACTGGAGTTAAAAATCCTTCGAGATAATGGAAATCGAAATCTAAGAGGGCCCTTTGAGCAAGTGAATTTGGCCCCGAGGTAGTCTGCCCCTGAATTCTTCCCATGGCGGATACGACATGAGAAGGAGCAATGGCCCACCCAAGTCTTAATCCTGTAGCGGCTAAGGTTTTTGATATCGCTTGAACCACGATCGTTCTCTTCATGAGAGAGTGATCAAGTTGATAAAAATAAGTTGGCTTTGGATCAAAATAAGAAATATCTGAATAAACTTCGTCCGAGATCACAACGAGATCGGGATAATCTCGCATTAAACTAGCAAATTCCCTCATCCATGACTCTGAATAATGAACTCCTGAGGGATTATTAGGACTATTAACAATGATCGCCTTCGTTCTTGGAGTCATCACTTTTCGAATATCCTCAATTGCAGGAACAAAAGCATCAAAGACATTAGACTTTACAACAGTTGGAATTCCTCCCCAAAACTTTATCATTTCTGGGTAAGAAACCCAGTAAGGAGCAAGAAGAACAACCTCGTCTCCCGGATCAATTAAAGCACCGAGAGCATTGTATAAAGAGTGCTTTGAACCATTACTTAAAATAACATCCCATTCAATTTCAAAAAGTTCCTCGGGTATTTTTCTCGAATGAATAAAATGTTTTAAAAGTTTTTTTCTGAGTGCTGGGAAACCAGCTGAAGGTGAATATTGATAACTTTTTAAGAAATTCAATTCATGGTGGATTTTATCTATAAATTCACTCGGTGGTTTTATTGGCAGCTGGCCACCCGATAAATTATAAATGACCTTTCCCTCTTCCGTCAGAAGGATGGCCTTCTCATTTAGCTTCATGGTTATACTGTCATGAATTCCTTTGACTCTTGAACTTAGTAACATAGTCAATTTCCTATTTAATTTTTTTCATCTCTTCATGAACTAGTGGTGGAACAAAAGAAGTAATGTCTCCGTGATGCAAATAAACCTCTTTAACGAGAGAGCTTGAAATGTAGTAAAGCTTCTCACTCGTCATGAGAAAAACAGTATCGCAATCTGGATTAATTTTTCGATTCATGGAAGCCATTTGAAATTCAATTTCAAAGTCCCCCGTAGGCCTCAAACCTCTGACGATAGAGCCAATTTTATTTTGTCTAGCGTACTCAACAATAAGGCCGCTCCAGCTTTCCACTTTAACTTTTGGTTCATGAGCGAAGAGTTTTTTTAATACGTTCACTCTCTGCTCAGTGGACATGAAAGGTTTTTTTGTTGGAGAAACGGCTACGAGAACAATGATTTCATCAAAGATTTTAATCGCACGCTGAACAATATCAAGGTGCCCGTTTGTAAAAGGATCAAAAGTTCCAGCGTATAAAGCGCGTTTTTTTTCCAAGGTTATAGTCCTCTAATGATTAAAGTTCTTAGAATCATTTTATACTAATTTCCCTACGACGACAAAATGATCACCTTGTTCGATTGTTTTAATAATTGAATGGAATACTCCACTGAGTTCTGGCAATTTCGGACCTTTCAATCTATCTGATTCCACCCAAATTTCACCTTCAAAATTTAATTCTTTCAAAAGCTTCAATACATCAAAATAGAGGGAGTGATTTTCATAGGGAGGATCAAAATATAAAATGACATTTTTAGTGACTGGCAATTCATAGAGAAGCTCTTTTTGCACCCACTGCTTTGCTTCTAGACTGGTCACCTTCATGATGGATTCATCTACTTTAAATGCTTTTTCAATTTTGACCTTATTATCTTTAAGAGTAAGAAATGCTCCCCTCATAAATTCATTCAATAGCACTTTTTGGGCACCTCTTGAGAAGGCTTCAAATCCCATGGCGCCTGATCCAGCACATAAATCAACAAACACATAGTCATCCATATGTTGCCGCCAATCAAAGAGTTTTCTTTTCACGAGAACTGAGGTGGGACGAGTCGTATCGGATTTAGGAGACGCCAAAGGAAATCCCCTGGCCAATCCACCCAAAATTTTTAAAGACATGAATTAGACGGCTTTTTTCAGGGACGACTTTTCTGAAACGGGTACAGTGAATTTAGCACCACCATCCATTTCAATAGTTAGCCCATGCTGACTCACTTCTAAACACACAACTTTGCCACCAATGTCGAATTGCAAATCAATGGTGAGTTCACCCTGCACGCGAAAACTCATGGATGTTGAAGGAGACGGGCCACCTGTAGGGGCTTTTTGTGGAGTTGCCATGGAAACAATATTTGGTGATGAAATTGGTATAGAAACCACTTCATCGAGAGTTGCTAGTTCTTCGAGAACTGGACTAGAAGTTTTTTCATCTTTTGCCTGAAAATCTTCCTCTAAGGCTTCAATTTCCTTCATAATTTCTGAAAGCTCTTGATCGTTGAAGCTCTGGTCCATAACTAAACTCCCTTCACTATGGTAATTTTTGTTTAATCCCAATATCTCTAGTCTTTTCGGCAAACCTTTCAAAAACTTTACGAAAGCTATCTTTTTCATCCTTTTTCCATGACAAAAAACGCGGGATAAGCCAAAATCACCTCTCCCAAATTATTAATTATTTCAATAGTTTTGCTTTACCCTTTAAGGAAGGCTTGGCCTCTTGAGTAAGAAAACGTTTTCAGCATCGCAATGGTTTCAAAAAAGTCCTGAGTCTCAGCAGGAAGGTGAGTTTTATTCTGTAAATAAAGATCAAAATCATAAAGCTCAATCGAAGGGAAGATTCCCTACATTTACTCACCTCCCAAAAACGATCAAACCCGCGCTCAATGATGGAGATAAATTTTCTCCTCTCCACTGCTTTGTACCTGGCTGGAAAGGCGACTCTCTTTTATCTAAAAATATCATCAAGTTTGAGCGACTTATGTCCATGGTTCAATTGGACGTGAAAAATGAGCTTTTAAAAACGAAGGATTTCCCAAAAACCATTAAGCAAGGCCTTTATACCGAATTTCTTTCTTACGCTGAAACACTAGGCCTGCACTTTGAAGAACTTGATGATCTTGGAAAATTTTGGAACTCAATTTCTCCAGACAAGCTGGCGGACAATCCAGAACTGAATCAGTTTATCGAAATTTATACGAATAGAGTCACAACGATAACGTTTTTAAAACTTCGCTTTATCGCTTCATTATCTGAAACTTGCCAAATCGAATTATCCGAGAAGGCCCTTCTCTACCCGACCTCATTTCTTTCTCAAATATTTAAGAAAGGAAGTCAGACGGATTTAAAAAGTAGAGCACTAGAGAGCAATATTTATAGTTGGTATAGACCTCACGAAGGAATGAAAGAGAGCATGAAAGATCTTCTTTCGGTCTCTAAGGAACTTGCCATCACTGAAATTACAAAACAAATATCTCATAGGACCCAAGTCGCCCAGGATCAGTCAAAAGTTTACTCACACGCACTCTCGCACTTATCCATGGGATTATTTTTAAATTCTCTCCAAATCAATTTCCCTCTTTGGCAAGAGACGATTGAAGGAAGACCCCTTCCGTACGGACAATTGGAAGAAGAGAGAATTATTAGCTGCAAATATTTTGGAGATTATTTAGAATCTCTGTCACTCTCTCACTGGCTCGCACAAGAAAATAACATTGGTTTTCGTTGGGACGAAGTCTTGTGCCCAGACTTTAAAGGTCTTGAATTTGTTTCAGGAACTTTTTCAAAAATTTGTAACGAACTTCAATTTCTCACTTTCCTTGCACACAAAGCTTATTTTCAAAATGAGAGATCGATTGATTATATTTGTAAGATCATGGGCGGGCACTTTCGGAATAGAAAGAATACTTCACTAAGGCAGGGATTCCTCATTGAGGACAATCCTTTTTATACTTCCACGTACGATCGTGTTGTCCTAAACCTTTGCCAGTTTCCGAAAAACAACCCTCAACACTACTTGATGAGTCAGATACTGGATCAGGTAAAATATTTAAAACAAAACGGTTATCTTTTTGTTCTGTCGTCAAAAAAATTATTTGTCCCTTCCTTAAGGGAGCGCTTAGAACCAGTCTTAAAAGAGCTTAAAGTTGAGGCGATTTTTGATTTTGAAAATGTAAAAGGTAAAGGGGAACTTGGCTCTTACATCTACGTTTTCAGAAAGCAGACCCAACTTAATTCAGATAAACAGTTATGCTCCTATTTTAGAATCTCTGCGGATCTAGAGAATTATCAGCAATTCTCCTCCATCACTGAACATCTAAGATCATTTTATCTCGCTCATCTATCTGAAGTTCCAGCGATGTCACAACTTGAATTTAAAGATTCGTTTAGAATAGAGTTCTACCAAGAAGCTGTCGTCAAAGGGATGCTTATTCACTCAACGAGTGAGGACTCTACCAGAATTACTCATCCATCTTACTTTAAGAGCTTACTTGGAAGTTGTGTTCCTATGGACACAGTTTTTGAAATCCGCTCTTTGGAAACTGAGGATCGTCATCTTAATAAAGAGAATTCCCTCAACCTTGGACTAAAAAGAGATTTATCTTATTTTCTAGTCGTCGATTTTAGAAGTGTGGATGTGAAAATTGAACTTCACCCAATGGATACATTTCGCTCTATTTATTCTGATTATGGCGCTACTTTGTGTAGCTACTTTCAACTTATTCCAAAGATATCAGGTCTCAATCCAAATCTTTTAAGAAATTATTTTCTTACTCCGGTCGGAAAGCAAGTAACAAACTTAAGCTTTACTGGGGGACCGAATTTAGTCAAAGGTAGTCTGAGTAAATTTCTCATTCCAAAATTTTTAACTGAAACGGAGTCTCTTCCAGATCATTTGCGCTCAGGTCTTAAAACATTAGATTTAACTGAAGAACAACTCTTAGATGTTAATCCGAGAGAAATTTTACGTGCCTATAAACATATCGATCAAATAACAAAAGATGTACTCCCGCGATATGCATGCGAAATACTTTCTCGTTTTTCAAATTTTGAAAGAACAATACAGGCCCTTATCTGGAAGTTAGATGATCTAAGATTTGGTCAAAAAGTGAGTTTTGTTAACCCAATCATCCAGGGCAAATTAACGAACAAACCAACCACTCCAATTTATCCAAATAATAACGAAGATGTCTTCGTCGGTTTTGTAGAAGGTACAAATCCATCGGATATGCATTTACCTTTAACAGAATCAAATGTGGTTATCTCTCATGAGGGTGAGTTAAAATTATTTTCTCTTGAACTTATTCATCATGGAAAATCGATCGTAAGGCTCCATGCTGAAGAATCCATGATTCTATTTTTGCAATTCCTTCTGGCCCACGCCAATGGAGTTCCTATTTCAAAAATATTGCGTGCTGTTCATGTTCCTAGCTCTACAGATCTCAAAGAGGTTCTGGATTCTACCAAAGATTTTAAATCAACTTATGAAGAACTACTGGCCCATATTCAAAACTCAATAACCTCTGCTATGAGACTTCAGATCCTTCAGGGTAAAAAATAATGAAGATCGTAATTCAAAGAGTACAGGAAGCCTCTGTCTCAGTTGATGCTGAAGTTGTTGGATCAATTAAAATTGGTCTTTTATTACTTGTGTGTTTTGAGCAAGGTGATACCGACGAAGGTCTCTCCAAGGCCGTGGATAAAATTTCTAAGCTTAGAATTTTTGACGATTCAGATGGAAAGATGAATCTAGATATTGGATCTATAAAAGGTGAGATTCTTTCTGTGAGCCAATTCACCCTCAGCTGGGATGGTTCTGGCGGCCACAGACCAAGCTTTGAAAAATCTATGCCTCCTCAAGAGGCTAGATTGAAGTATGCCCTGTTCAACCGAGAACTTCGCCAAAAAGGTATTACTGTTAAAGAAGGTCGCTTTGGGGCCTTTATGAAAGTTTCTCTTATCAATGACGGGCCTGTTACTTTTTTATTAGAATTTTAGACAAAAAAAAGCCGCCTTTCGGCGGCCTTTTACTAATTCATCAATTCTTTAGCTAAATCTTTCTTTTTACCTTTTGTTACCGAAATGAGGCGAGCTTTCTCTTTGGAAGTGCGATCAACAGTAAACCTCATGTTCATTCCTGTAATAGAGCCATTTCTATCTACTTTATTTTCTAAATGCCATTGAGCACCAGATTCTCCTACCATTTCTTTAAGGATCACAAAATTCATATCAATAGAATCGGCAGCAACGGCTTTATTACCTTGAGCATAATCAAGTTCTGTCGCTGTAAAGGTTGTCCCAGCAACAAAAAGATTAAGGACTACTTTATCAGAATGAATTTGATTACTGATCATGACTTTTTTGTTTGTTGGGCGTCTAAGAGATAACTGGTTAATGGCCGAGTTCATCATTTGCTCAAAGCTTTCAAAAGGAACATTCATAAGCACATCTCTCACTTCGGCCATATGAATTGAATCTTTTGGTTGAACATTCTGAATAGACACTAGAATTTCTTTTAAAGAGGTCTTAAATTCCTCTACCTCATTTTCAATCAATTCTTCAGAAGAGACTTCAAATTTGCTAGCCTCTTGGACTCGGTTATAAGAAGGTACAGAAATCTCAAATTTTTGATCCACCAATTTATTTTGGTAATCTTTAAATATTTGATTCGTTACTGGTAACCCCTGCATCAGAAGAGCACGCTCAACTAAATTTTCAACAACTGATCCAACATCATTGTTACCTGATTTCAAAAAAGTCATGGCCTCTGTTTCGATCTCCCGATTCATTTGACCTCTCTGAAAATCTTGAAGGGACAAGATCGTTAGAGCGATAGCAAAAAGAATGAGACCTGCTCCCATCAAGTATTCATCGTTAATCTGAATTTTTCTTAATTGTGAATTAACTGAATCTATTTGATCTACAAGGTCTAGTTTAAAATTTTCCATTTTACCAAAACGCTCTTGTAAAGATGCAAGAGGAACAATGGCCTTAGGATTTGCTAAGAGTGGATTGTGAACTTTTAAGATCTTTTCGTGAAACCAATGCACCTCTGAAATAAGTTGATTTAAAGTTTCATATCCTTTTTCTACATTCTTTTTAAAAGGATTAATTCCTTTAATCGTTTCATTAAGACATTCATCAGAAAGCGCCATGAAATTTCGGTTTAAATAAGGAGATTGAACATCCTTGATCATCATGGCCGTAAAGGTCTGAGATATTCGATTAAAGCAAGTTCCAATGCCTTGGTTGAGTACACTCAATTTATCTAATTGCATTTGGTTCGACTGGTGATGCCAGAAAGCCCCAAGTGTCATCATGAGGGATAAACCACAAATAAGATAAATTTTAGAAGACGATAGGGTGAGTAATTTTTTCATGGCTAGGCAACATCCTTGTTGATTCAACGGTCTAAAGACCTCCTCTATTGTCTCTTTTCCAAGGTTAGAGAGTCAAGTTTGGAAAAAATTTCCGACTTTTTTACTCTGAAAGTATTATCTTGCCGAAATCGCGACTTTGTTTGATTCTTCGAGACTGGAAGTGGTAGGATTTATCCGAGTAAAGGAGTCTGTCCGGATGTCGGAACCAACGATTCAGATAAAACTCAAAGTTAACTTTCCTGTGGTCTTCACTGCAGTCCTCCTTATTCATATCGTCCTGATGTTTTCAGATGGTATAAAAAGTCTCCATTTTTCGGACCTTCTCTCAAAAAGTGAAACACCTACACAATTAAAAATTAGACGTGTTAAAACAGCAAAAGTTGAACACTCTCGCCTTAAAACAAGTGAGTCTATTTTGGATGCCTCTGCCGCAAAACCAAAATCTCCTGTTAGTCTTAAAGACTTATCTTTCGCTGCCGGAAAACCAGAGCTTCAAAAAATGCCACCTTCACGTCCAGGGTCAAGACCCGAGGTGAATCTCAAGTCACCAAAAGCGATGAATGCGATAAGTCTTAAGAGTAAGGAATTTAAAGACTTCTCAAAATCTTTTCCATCTGGAGGCTTGGCCATTTCAGATATGCTCACTGGAGCGCAAAAAATTAATGATGCTGTTGTCAGTATTGAGGTACCGGAAGGAATTGAACCTGATGAGCTCAATGAATACGAGCTCATGTTTTACGGCTTCCAAAAAAGAACTGCTATTAATTATGTTAACTCTAT
>CAMAYW010000081.1 GCA_945862475.1 Bacteriovorax stolpii | reverse complement strand
GGTACTGTTTCAGATATTGTTGCTTAGTATTGCTTCTAAGGGCCTACCGGGCTAATAAACCCGGTGGGCCTTTTTTTTATCATTCCGGGTGTATAGCTCCAACGGTAGAGCGAATGATTCCAAATCATTAGGTTGGGGGTTCGAATCCCTCTGCACCCGCCACTTTAATAATTTTTTTCTTTAAAATCCCACAAGTTTAATTTGCGATGAGTCATGTCCTGTATCTTTTCCCTGCTTGTCAATGAAAAATAACTTTTTTGTAGACAGAACTCTCATGATTTTGCATAAATGTGATTTCGTTTCAGTTTAAATTGAGGTTTTAAATGTCTGTTGCTTCCAATGATGAAGGCAAGAAGTGGATTCAGGCCACTGTTGCAGTTGTATGTATTCTCACTGGGTATGTGCTGATTAATTTCTTCGAGAAATTAGCTGAATGGTTTGCGCTTGAAACGATGATTCCATATTTTTTTGGTATCACTCAAGTGCTGTCTGTGATTTTAGCTCTTGTAGCCTACGTTATACTGATGAAGAACCCAAAGTCTTCTGAGTTTATGACGAATGTGTATCAAGAAGTTATGAAAGTCGTTTGGCCAGATAGTCAGCAAACGTGGAGACACACTTTTGTTATTTTAATTGCTGTTACTATTTTTGGTTTTGTGTTTGGTTTTTTTGACTTTGGTGCGAATTATCTTCTCGGATTAGTTAATAAATAAGGATCTATAATGACTGATAATACAACTGAAAGAGTTCTTGCTGTTGGCGATACACCAGATTTTAAATGGTATATCGTTCACGTTTTAAGTGGTTTTGAGAACCGAGTTCTTAAAACACTCAAAGAAAGAATTGTTAATCATAGCATGACTGAGTACTTCGCAGAAATCATGGTTCCAGAAGAGTCGGTCGTTGCGAATGTAAACGGTAAAAAAAGAACGATGAAGAAGAAATTCTTTCCAGGTTACGTTCTTATAAAAATGATCATGAATGAAAAGACGTGGCACCTTGTTAAGGACACTGACAAAATCACAGGATTTATCGGCGGAACAAAAGATAAGCCGATGCCAATTTCTGATGAGGAAGCAGCTTCAATGACTGCTTCACTTGCTGAAGGCTTCAAGCGTACACGTTCAGTTGCTAATTTTTCTGAAGGCGATTCAGTTAAAGTTATTGAAGGACCTTTTGCTTCTTTCGTTGGTGTTGTTGAAAACATCTCTGACAAAGGAAAAGTTAAAGTTCAAGTTTCAATTTTTGGTCGTCCAACACCAGTAGAACTAGAGTTCTCTCAAGTAGAGAAAGTTTAATAACAAAGCGGGAGACGTAAGTCGTTAGTACCGCCAGGAGTAATTTATGGCTAAAAAAGTCACAGGCTTCATCAAGTTACAAATCCCAGGTGGGAAAGCAAACCCATCTCCACCAATCGGTCCAGCTCTTGGTCAACGTGGTGTGAACATCATGGAATTCTGTAAGGCATTTAATGCTCGTACTCAGAAAGACATGGGAGTTATGTTCCCGACAATCATTACTGTTTACTCGGACAGAACATTCACATTCGTTACTAAGACTCCTCCAGCAACTTACCTTCTTAAAGATAAGTTGAAGCTTCAGTCTGGTTCAAAGAAACCAGGTCACGAAGTTGCAGGATCAGTTCCAGAGAAAGTTGTTACGGAAGTAGCAAAAGCTAAGGAAGTTGATCTTACAGCTGCGAATATTGAAGCTGCTAAGCGCACAATTGAAGGATCTATTCGTTCAATGGGCCTTAAACTGGACTATAAATAATTACGGGAGACCCCATAAAGGTCGCTTGCACCGAAAGGATTAAAAATGAAAAAAGTATCGCCAAAATATAAAGAAGCAGCAAAAAAAGTAGAAGCCACTAAGCTCTATACAGTTGCAGAAGCTATTGCTCTTGCAAAATCTGCTGCTTATGCAAAATTCGATGAAACAGTTGATCTTGCTTTCCGTCTTGGTATTGACCCACGTCACGCTGACCAAATGGTTCGTGGTGCGATTGTTATGCCTGCAGGAACTGGTAAGAAGACTACAGTTATCGTTATTACTGCAGGTGAAAAACTTGCTGAAGCTGAAAAGGCTGGGGCTGATTTCGTTGGTGGGGAAGACCTAATCAATAAAATCGCTGGTGGATGGATGGATTTTGATCGCGTTATTGCGACTCCAGACATGATGGGTAAGATTGGTAAAATCGCAAGAGTTCTAGGACCTCGTGGACTTATGCCAAACCCTAAGCTTGGTACAGTGACAACTGATATCGCTAAAGCTGTTGGTGAGCAAAAAGCAGGTAAAGTTGAATACCGTGCTGATAAAACAGGTATCGTGCACGTTCCAATCGGAAAAAAATCTTTCACAGAAGCTCAGCTTGCTGAAAACTTCAAAGCTGTAACTGGTGCGATTCTTCGTGCTAAGCCAGCTTCTTCAAAAGGGACATATGTTAAATCACTTGTGATTAGCACAACTATGGGCCCAGGTGTGAAGATTGATGCTAACGATGCTTCAAACGTATCGCTTTAATTAGGACTTTGTAGGGGTTGAAGACAGCAGGTTTCTTCACAATGAAGTGTAAAGCCCGCCGAAACTCCCCTCCATATAATAACAACGGAGGAATGAAACTATGATGACACGTGCTGAAAAAGACGCAGTAGTTTCTTCAATCAAAGAGAAAATTGAGAAGTCACAAGCTGTCTTCTTAACAAACCTCGTAGGTATCCCTTCAGTTGATTCAGTAAGAATCAGAAAGAATGTTCGCGATGCTAAAGGCCATATGGTCGTTACTCGTAACACTCTTTTCGCTCGCGCGGCTAAAGGAACATTTGCAGAAGGTCTTCTTGCTGATTTGAAGGGATCAAGCTGTGTAGCTTTCGCTTATGAGGATGCAGCAGCTGTTGCAAAAATCGTAAACGACGCTTCGGGTGAGTTTGAGAACATCGTCACTATTCGTGGTGGTCAACTTGGAACTCAAAAACTATCAAAAGCAGACGTTGTGGCACTTGCGAAATTGCCATCTCGTCCACAGATGCTTGGAACATTGCTTGCTACATTCAATGCACCAGTATCAGCATTTGCTAGAGTTCTTTTTGCTATTCAAGAGCAGAAAGAACAACAAAACGCATAATTTAAACTTAAAAAATTTTAGGAGAATCGTATGTCTATTACAAATGAACAACTTATCGAGCACGTATCAAAAATGTCAGTTCTTGACCTAGCTAACCTAGTTAAAGAACTTGAAACAAAATTCGGCGTATCTGCTGCTCCAGTTGCTGTTGCTGGTGCTGCTGCTGCTGGTCCTGCTGCTGAAGAAAAAACTGAATTCACAGTAGTTCTTGCTGATAAAGGTGCTTCACCAATCAACGTTATTAAAGAAGTTCGTGCTATCACTGGTCTTGGTCTTAAAGAAGCAAAAGACCTTGTTGAAGGCGCACCTAAAACTGTTAAAGAAGGTGTTTCTAAGGATGAGGCTGCTGAGCTTAAGAAGAAGCTTGAAGCTGCTGGTGCAAAAGTCGAAGTTAAGTAATTATTTTTTATTTGTCCCTCGGGATGACATGGAAAGAGGCCACAAACCTCTTTCCATTTTTGCGTTTTAACAGATTTTTTAGTTGAGCCCTACATACTCAGGAGCCATTAGATGACAAAAGTATTTGCACCCAACGAGTGGACGCGTAGAAGTTTCAGCAAAAACGACTATGTGATGTCTCCGCCGAGCTTGATGAAACTGCAGATCAGCTCGTACGAGGATTTCTTGCAAAAAGATATCCCTCCTGCAAAACGTGAGGACAAGGGCCTTCAGGCTGTCTTCAAATCAATTTTCCCAATTTTCGACTTCAACAAGACTGTATCTTTAGAGTTCGTTAGTTACACACTAGAAGAACCTAAATATTCATGTAGTGAATGCCGCTCTCGCGGTCTTTCATATGAATCACCATTGAAGGTGACTGTTCGTTTGATCTTCTTCGACACAACTGTTGAGCGTGAAGATGGTCAACGTACTATTTCATCAATTAAAGAACAGGAAGTTTACCTCGGTAATATTCCTCTTATGGCCCCAACTGGGTCATTTATATTTAACGGAACTGAACGAGTGATCGTATCTCAGTTACACCGTTCTCCAGGGATTATTTTTGAGCACGATTCTGGTAAAAAGCACTCATCTGGTAAGCTTCTTTATTCAGCTCGTATCATCCCTCACCGTGGTTCTTGGTTAGATTTTGAATTTGACCATAAGAATATTCTTTACGCTCGTATCGACCGTAAACGTAAATTCCACGCAACAGTTA
Organism: Bacteriovorax stolpii; assembly: GCA_945862475.1. Lineage (GTDB taxonomy): Bacteria > Bdellovibrionota > Bacteriovoracia > Bacteriovoracales > Bacteriovoracaceae > Peredibacter. The sequence continues at coordinate 4,229 of CAMAYW010000081.1, read as the reverse complement.
TTCTTAAAGCAATGGGGTACTCAGTTTCTGACCTCCTTAAAGCTTTTTATCCACTAGAAAAAATCAATCTTTCTGAGAAAGGTTATTCTCGTGAATTAGATTATGAGCTACTTACAGGTGCTCGTATCGACGATGATATTCTTCACCCAAAAACTGGTGAAGCGATCATTAAGAAAGGTAAAAAGATCACAAAACCAGCAGTAAAAAAACTTCAGGAATCTGGTCTTAAATCACTACCTCTAAAACTAGAGGAAGTTGTTGGTAAAGTAATTGCCGATGATGTTTATGACAAATCAACTGGTGAAGTTATTGCATCTGCAAATGAAGCACTAACAGAAGCTAAGATTTTTGAACTCATCAAGGCTGGAATTAAATCAGTTCCTTGTATTTATATCGATAACGTCAATTACTCTGACCAAATCAGAAATACACTTTATCTCGATAAAACTCATTCAACTGAAGAAGCTCTTATCAAAATTTTTGAAAGACTTCGTCCAGGTGAGCCTCCAACAATTGAAGCTGCTGAAACATTGTTTGGCGGTCTTTTCTTCACAGCAACTAAATATGACCTTTCTAAAGTTGGTCGTATGAAGATCAATTATAAATTTGGTCTTGAAATTCCTGTTGAGAACACAGTTCTTACTAAAGAAGACATTCTTACAACAGTGAAGTATCTCGTAGATCTTAACAATGGTAAGGGACAAGTTGATGATATCGATCACCTTGGTAACCGCCGTGTTCGTGCTGTTGGAGAACTTCTTGAAAACCAATTCCGTGTTGGTCTAGTAAGAATGGAGAGAGCGGTAAAAGAAAGAATGTCGATTCAAGAACTCGACACGATGATGCCGCATGATCTCGTTAACCAAAAGCCAGTTGCAGCAGCTATCAAAGAATTCTTCGGTTCATCTCAATTGTCTCAGTTCATGGATCAAACAAATCCACTTTCTGAAGTTACACATAAGCGTCGTTTATCAGCTTTAGGCCCAGGTGGTCTAACTCGTGAACGCGCAGGATTCGAAGTTCGTGACGTTCACGCCACTCACTACGGTCGTATGTGTCCAATTGAAACTCCGGAAGGACCAAATATCGGTCTTATAACTTCACTTGCAACTTATGCAAAAGTTTCTGAGTATGGGTTCATTGAATCTCCATACCGTGTTGTTAACGAAGATAGATCTATTGAGAAGAAAATCAAGTACTTCTCTTCTTTCGAAGAAGAAGGAAAAATTATCGCTCAAGCTGATAATCACTTCATTAAAGATGGTAAAGTTTCAGGCAACATGATCGCTGCTCGTAAGCAGGGTGAACTTGCACTCGTTGACGCCACTGAAGTTGATTTGATGGACGTTTCTCCATCTCAGATGATTTCTATCGCTACATCTTTGATTCCTTTCCTCGAGCACGATGATGCTAACAGAGCTTTGATGGGTTCAAACATGATGAGACAGGCCGTGCCTGTAGTGAAAACAGATGCTCCACTTGTTGGAACAGGTGTTGAATCTACTGTAGCTCGTGACTCTGGTGCGATTCTTTTCGCTGAACATGATGGACGCGTAATCTTTGTTGATTCAAATCGTATTGTTATCCAACGTGATAACTTTAAAGAAGACGAGTCAGGTGTTGATGTTTACAAACTTGTTAAGTATCAGCGCTCTAACCAAAACACCTCTATTAACCAGAAAGCACTAGTTAAAGAAGGTGATCGAGTTCACGCCGGAGACGTTATCGCTGACGGTCCAGCAACTCATCTAGGGGATCTTGCACTCGGACAAAATATCCTTGTCGCATTCATGCCTTGGGGTGGTTATAACTACGAAGATTCAATTCTTATAAATGAGAAGATTCTTGCTCAAGACGTATTCACAACGATCCACATCGAAAACTATGAAGTGGAAGCTCGTGATACAAAACTAGGTAAAGAAGAAATCACTCGCGATATTCCAAACGTTTCAGAAGAAGCTCTTAAAGATCTTGATGAAGCAGGTATTATTCGTGTTGGTGCGATTGTAAAACCAGGGGATATCCTTGTTGGTAAAATCACTCCAAAAGGTGAAACTCAGCTTTCTCCAGAGGAAAAACTTCTTAAAGCTATCTTCGGCGATAAAGCTGGAGACGTTAAGGATACTTCACTTCGTGTTCCTTCTTCTGTTCGTGGAACTGTTATCGATGCTCACGTGTTTACACGTGAAGGTGTTGAACTAGATCAGCGTTCAAAAGGGATCATTGAAAAAGAAACAGCTCTTATTCGTAGAGATGAAAATATTGAAATTAAAGCTATTCAGCGTTCTTCAATTAAGAAAATTGCTGAAATGCTTGGTGGAGCTTCAACCGAAGATAAACTCGTTTCTGAAGATGGTTCTACAGAACTATTAAAGAAGGGATCAAAAATCACTGAAGAAGTTCTCTACTCAATTCCTTTTGAGCTTATTGGATATCTTCCACTTAAAGCTGATCTTGAAGAAAAACTTTCTGAATACTTCGCTGACATCCGTAACCGTATTAATCGTGTACGTGCGAAAGCGAATGAAGAGATTGCGAAACTTCATAAAGGTGATGAGCTTCCTCCAGGAGTTATCAAGAAAGTTGTGGTTTACATCGCTATTAAACGTAAGCTTCAGCCAGGTGATAAAATGGCGGGCCGTCACGGTAACAAAGGTGTTATCTCGCGCGTTCTTCCTGTTGAAGATATGCCATACATGGCCGATGGTACACCGGTAGAAATCGTGTTGAATCCACTAGGGGTTCCATCGCGTATGAATATCGGTCAGCTTTTTGAGCTTCACCTTGGTTGGGCAGGTCGTGGTCTTGGAGACAAGATTCGCTACATGATGGAAGAGCAAATGGAGCTTAACCGAATTAAAGATCTTATTTCTAAGATCTATAAATCTCCTGAAACAGATGCATGGCTTAAGAAAGCATCGGATGTACAAGTTCGTGACCTCGCTGAAAAACTTCAGACAGGTGTACGATTTGCTTCTCCGACTTTCGATGGTGCAACTGAAAAAGATATCGAAGAAATGTTTGATCTCGCTGAACTTGATCGTTCAGGGAAAACAACTCTTTTCGACGGTATTACAGGTGAAGCCTTCTCTGAGGAAGTGACTGTTGGTTCAATGTATATGTTGAAACTTCACCACCTTGTTGATGAGAAGATCCACGCTCGTTCTACTGGTCCATATTCACTCGTAACTCAGCAGCCATTAGGTGGTAAAGCTCAGTTCGGTGGTCAGCGACTAGGAGAAATGGAAGTTTGGGCACTTGAAGCATATGGTGCAGCTTATACTCTACAAGAATTCCTAACTGTGAAGTCGGATGACGTTGTAGGTAGAACTCGCATGTATGAGTCTATTGTTAAAGGTGAGCAGGTTCTTGAACCAGGCCTACCAGAGTCGTTCAACGTTCTTATTCGCGAGCTTCAAGCACTAGCGCTTGATGTGAAGCTAGAAGAACCAACTGTAGAGCCATTACTTTAATTTTTAGAACAGGAGCTTTGCTCAATGAAAGATTTATTAAATTTTTTCGATAAACCTAAAGATCCTATCTCAGTTCAGGCCATCTCCATTAGGATGGCCTCTCCTGATACGATCCGTGAATGGTCTTTTGGTGAAGTAAAAAAGCCAGAAACTATTAACTACCGTACATTCAAGCCAGAAAGAGATGGTCTTTTCTGTGCGAAAATTTTTGGACCTATCAAAGATTATGAATGTATCTGCGGTAAGTATAAGCGTATGAAACACAGAGGTGTTGTGTGCGAAAAGTGTGGCGTTGAAGTTACACTTTCTAAAGTACGTCGTGAGCGTTGTGGACATATTGAGCTAGCTTCACCAGTTGCTCACATTTGGTTCCTCCGTTCACTTCCTTCACGTATTGGTGCTCTTCTTGATCTTTCTTTAAAAGATCTTGAAAGAATTCTCTATAACGAAGCTTATATTGTAACTCATTCAGCTAATGGGGATGTTGAAGGCGGTGTTGCTGCTGGATCAATCCTTTCTGAACAAAAATTCCATGAATTAAAATCAGCTAATGTTGATTTTAAAGCTGGTATGGGTGGAGAGGTTGTAAAAGATTTACTTGGAAAAGTAGATATCGACATCCTTAACAAAGAGCTTCGTCGTGGACTAAGAGATGCGACAACAGATCTTGCTAAGGCTAAAATCATTAAGCGTCTTAAAGTTGTTGAATCACTTCTTAAGTCACCAAACAAGCCAGATTGGTTCATGATGGATGTT